>JBEBAN010000026.1:0-14819 GCA_041158865.1 Actinomycetota bacterium | reverse complement strand
ATTGGACGTCCGAGTGGGTGATCTCCGTGGAGAGCCGCGGCAAAAGCCTCGTGAGCGACATCCTCAGGATCGTCGTCATTCATGGCGAGCTCTTCGAGGATTACGGTTCGCTCGTTCTCAAACTCTTTAGCATCAAGAAGCGAAGAGGTGAGCATGTCGGCAATCACATCGATTGCCAGCGGTAATGCGGTGTCTTGCACCCGCGCGTAGTAAGAGGTGTACTCCTTGCCGGTAGCTGCGTTGGAAGAGCCACCAACGGAGTCGAAGGCAATAGCGATGTCTAGTGCAGAGCGCTTGGTAGTGCCCTTGAACAATAGGTGCTCAAGGAAATGGGTGGAACCAAAGTGTCCACCGGTTTCGTCCCTGGAGCCAACCGGCACGGAAAACGAGATGGTTACGCTCTGAGCACCAGGCATGCTCTCCGACAAAATGCGAACACCGCTCGGGAGAACAGAACGGCGAACCGTGCTGCCTCCCGAAGCGGTGAACTCAAGTTCGGCGCGATCTAAAGGAAAGAAGATCTCAGCCATTTGAAGTTACTTACTCCGAAGCTTCTTCACCTTCAACCACAGGCGAAAGCGATAGCTTGCCTCGGTCGTCGATCTTGGTGATTTCAACCTGAAGCTTCTGACCAACCTCAAGAACGTCTTCAACGTTCTCAACGCGCTTGCCGCCAGAGATCTTCTTTAGCTCCGAAACGTGTAGTAGGCCGTCCTTACCAGGAACCAGCGAAACGAACGCACCGAAGGTGGCTAGCTTCACAACGGTACCTAGGAAGCGCTCACCAATCTCAGGAACGTGTGGGTTCGCGATGTTGTTGATGGCCGCACGGGCTGCCTCAGCCGAAGGGCCGTCGGTGGCACCGATGAATACGGTTCCGTCGTCTTCGATCGAGATGTCAGCGCCAGTTTCTTCCTGGATCTGGTTGATCATCTTGCCCTTAGGGCCGATAACCTCACCGATCTTGTCAACTGGGATCTGCACCGAGATGATTCGAGGGGCGGTAGCTGCCATTTCACCTGGAGCGCTGATGGCCTGGTTCATGACGTCAAGGATTGCACTGCGTGCTTCCTTGGCCTGAGTTAGAGCACCGGCTAGAACGTCGGAAGGAATACCGTCCAACTTGGTGTCCAGCTGAATAGCGGTGATGAACTCAGAAGTACCTGCGACCTTGAAGTCCATGTCACCAAGTGCGTCTTCTGCGCCAAGGATGTCGGTAAGAGCTGCGTACTGAGTCTTGCCATCGATGGTGTCAGAGATCAGACCCATAGCAATACCTGCAACCGGAGCCTTTAGAGGCACACCAGCGGCTAGTAGCGAAAGGGTTGAAGCACAGACCGAACCCATCGAGGTCGAACCGTTCGAACCTAGAGCCTCCGAAACCTGACGGATTGCGTAAGGGAACTCGGTACGGCCTGGAAGAACTGGAACCAGTGCGCGCTCTGCCAATGCACCGTGACCAATTTCACGACGCTTTGGAGTACCAACACGACCAACTTCACCAGTCGAGTAAGGAGGGAAGTTGTAGTTGTGCATGTAGCGCTTGGTGGTCTCTGGGCTTAGCGCATCAATCTGCTGTTCCATCTTCAGCATGTTCAGGGTGGTGATACCAAGGATCTGGGTCTCACCGCGCTGGAAGATAGCCGAACCGTGTACGCGTGGAATCACGTCAACTTCTGCGTCTAGGACACGGATGTTGCGAAGGCCACGGCCGTCGATACGAACGCCTTCCTTGAGAACACGGGTACGAACAACCTTCTTGGTAACCGACTTGTAAGCTGCCGAGATCTGGTTCTGCTGCTCTTCGGTTAGTACGGTCGAAAGCTTTTCCTTGACCGATGCCTTGAGTGCGTCATCTGCGTCCTGGCGCTCCTGCTTGTCAGCGATTAGGTAGATGCGTCCTAGTTCTTCCTCAGCCAACTTGGCTACGTGCTCGTAGACCTCGTCGGTGTAAGGAGGGAACACTGGGTACTCGGTTAGAGCCTTAGCCGACTTTGCAGCCAGACGTGCCTGAGCCTCAACAAGTTCCTTGATGAATGGCTTGGCTGCCTCTAGACCCTCTGCAACAACAGACTCAGATGGAGCAATTGCGCCACCCTTGACTAGGTCCCAGGTGTTCTCGGTTGCTTCAGCCTCAACCATCATGATGGCTACGTCTTCAACACCGTTTTCAACAACAACACGACCAGCAACGACCATGTCGAATACTGCGCGCTCTAGCTGCGAGTGCTTAGGGAAGGCAACCCACTGGCCGTCGATAAGTGCCACACGGACACCACCAATTGGACCCGAGAAAGGTAGACCGGCAAGCTGGGTCGACATCGATGCAGCGTTGATCGCTACCACGTCGTAAAGCTCGTCTGGGTGGATAGCCATAACGGTAACCACAACCTGGACCTCATTACGTAGACCATCAACGAACGATGGACGTAGTGGACGGTCGATTAGACGACAGGCCAGGATGGCCTCGGTGGTTGGGCGACCTTCGCGGCGGAAGAAGCTACCTGGAATCTTTCCGGCAGCGTACATCTTCTCTTCCACGTCAATGGTTAGTGGGAAGAAGTCGAACTGGTCTTTTGGCTGCTTGCTGGCAGTGGTTGCCGAGAACAGCATGGTTTCGCCGTCGATGTAGACAGCTGCGGCACCCTGTGCCTGCTGGGCTAGACGCCCGGTTTCGAAACGTACAACACGCTTACCGTGCTTACCGTTGTCGATGATTGCGTATTCGTGCTCCGTGCCATCCATAGGCTCGAAGTTATCTGGACCTGGCATGGTCCCTCCTCTTTTTTCGTCGCGCGCGAAAAAATACACAAACTATTTGTGTTTCGCGCTAGAGCTTAATGGCGCGTTAACTGTCCTCCGAGTGAGGACTGCCCTGATCTGCAGTAAAGAACCTTGGAAAACCTTCCAAGACCCACCACCGAAGATCAGCAAAACGAACCTCGAAGCTCTGTTTCTAGGCTAACAGACAACCCCGACATTGCCTAGAACAAGTTAGTACTGGGCGTAGCGGTTGCCCTGCGCGAGGGTTCTGGTTGGCTGTGCCAAGAAGATGACAAGGACGATACCAGCGGCGATTCCGCCGATGATGGCACCTACCGCTGCCCCACCGAAGCCAAAAACGATTACCCCCAGCCCTGAAGCAAAATCAGATCCGCCCATGGTTGCGACTCCAATCATGATGCCAAATAAACCGAATACCACCCCGGCAGCCAGTGGAAGCAGGGAAATTAAGAGCCAAAGTGGGTTCTTACCGGCATCACGTAGTCGACGGACCGCCAGTGCCAGGCTAGGAATAAACAAACCGAGAGACACCAGGTTCGATGCGGCTGAAATTAGCATCGTTATGGTCGAATTTTCTAGGCGAGTCGTCATAGCAATCAGAACTGAAAACGGCAGCTGGCAAAGAACCACGAATAGGTACCAGAACCAGTAGATTCGCCGATCAGCTACCCCACTGAAATTTGCGTAGTTTTTAAAGCCGTACTGGATTACTTCCCCAAAGTTCATTTCTTCCTCTATTTACGAACCTAACAAAAAAGAATCGCCCCGAGTGTACCCGAGGCGACTCTTGTAAAGACTAGTCAGATTAGCGACGCAGACCTAGGCGCTCGATTAGAGCACGGTAGCGTGCAATGTCGACACTCTGCAAGTAGCCGAGTAGACGCTTGCGCTGACCTACTAGAAGCAGTAGACCACGACGGCTGTGGTGGTCGTGCTTGTGCTCCTTGAAGTGCTCGGTTAGGTCCTTGATGCGACGCGAGAGTACTGCAATCTGAACTTCAGGAGAACCGGTGTCACCTGGGTGGGTTGCGTACTCAGCAATGATCTGTGTCTTTACCTTTGGGTCTAAAGCCATTGGTTTCTCCTTCGATTCGCTGCGCGGCGTAAGAAGCTGGATGCTTCAAACTCTCTTTATCCGCGGCCGTTACACGGCAACCTTTACAGCCTACTAGGGAGTGGTGTCAATCGCAACCGAAGGCGTTGAATGGTTAGGTTTCTTCGATGCCAGAAGCGATACAACAAGTTGGAAGATCCCGAATAGTCCAAGCAGAACGAAGATTATGAAGAGTTGAGCGAAACTTTGGGCAAGAGCCGAGTCGTTGACCAGTTCGTTGACGAACGCGTCTGTGGCAGCAGGGTCATCGGTTGCGGCCAAATAAACAATTCTTGTGAAGTCTGCGTAGTGATTGGTGAGCCAGGTCACTAGGCCAACAACTGGGATGAGACCCGTTATCAGCCACAGGGGCGAAACTCTGGTGTCTCTAAATCGGCGCACCAAAATCGAAAGTTGAGGTACAAAGAGGACAAAGGCGGCAGCTACCGAAACTGGTCCGCCAATAACATCACCTATCCCACCGAGAACGGTATCAATGCCCAACATCGCATCGACCAGATTTGCTACCACATTCAAGATGTAGCCAAACAGAAAAAACCACCAGTACTCGGCACGTGTGGCTACTCCCCCAAATTTCAATGCATTCTTAAAACCGAGTTTGATCGCTGCCCCAAATGAAACCATTAGATTTCCAGTACCTTTCTAATCTTGACGATGTCGCGGTTGATTTCCGCGACCAAACTTTCAACGCCGTCAAATTTGGCGGCTGGTCTCACGAACTCGACGTACTCGAGGGTGACGGTCTTGTCGTAGAGGTCGAGACCGGTGTGGTCGATGACGAAGGACTCGACCAAGCGTGGTACAGCCTGGAAGGTTTCGTTGATGCCAACCGAGTGTGCTGCTGGAAGCTTCTGGTCATCCACATAGAGCCAGCCCGCATAGACGCCATCGAGTGGAAGGTAGCCTTCACACTCGCGAGACATGTTGGCGGTTGGGAAACCGATCGTGCGGCCGATCTTGAGGCCGTGCTCAATCACACCGGTGGTGATATGGTTACGGCCAAGAAGTGCAGCAGCCTCGACGACCTTGCCCTCGTCAAGCAATTCTCGAATCCTGGTGGTGGAAACCGGTGTATCGCCGACGCAAACCTGTGGCATCTCGATGACTCGGAAACCTCGGGCAGCGCCTAGTTCCTTTAGCACCTCAACGGTTCCGGAACCCTTAGCGCCGAAGCGAAACCCTTCGCCGACCACAACGATCTTCGCCTTTAGGGTTTCTACCAAGATTTCGTCGACGAACTCGGCCGGCGTCATTTCGGAAAGTCGCTGGTCGAATTCCAGAGTAAGTACTGCTTCAATCCCCTGCTCAGCCAAAAGGATTGCTTTCTGAGCAGGACCGATCAATGGAAGTTTGAAGGACATCGGATTTAGCAGTGCGTCCGGGTGGCGATCGAAAGTCAGGGCAACGCTGGATAGCAGGTTTTCTTCTGCCAGTTCCACGACGTTGCGAAGAAGCGCTTGATGTCCCAGGTGAATGCCATCGAACTTACCGATGGTCACCGCGGTTTCGGCGAAATCAGCTGGGAAGTCGGCTGCCGAATTGAAATTAAGCACGCTTGGACTTCCAAATCCAGTAGAGACCCCAGAGCGGCAGAATCAGTGGCACGAAGCCATAGCCCATGCCGTAGACCGACCAAACGGTTTGGTGTTGGAAATCGGTAGGGTCAAGCAGTGACAGGGTTCCAATGATGAGCACACCGGCTAGTTCGAAGCCAATGGTCATCGTGGCAAGCTTGGCGTTGTTTCGAACCAGAGCAATTGTGGCGATGATGTAGACCACTGCAGCGACAGCGCTCAGCGAGTAAGAGAGCGGAGCCTCTTCGAATTTCTTGTAGAGCTGATAGAGGGCTCTGGCCGATGCGGCCAGGGCAAAGATTGCATAGATCGCCACTAAAAGGCGACCTGCGCCGGTACTTATTTTGGTGCTACTCATCTGTTCCAGAATAGGTCAAACGCCGAACCAGATTTGCCACATACGAAGGAGCATTACGGCAACCGTTAGGTTGGCTGCGCCCATGATTATGGTGGAAAACTTGTTTCGCTCGGCAAGCGCCCAGAACCCGGAGCCAACTCCGACCAGCAACGCGGTTAGCAGGTAGCCGTAGAACTCAACCACATCACCCTTGGCTGTGGAACCTGAGACCAATACCCCGATCGTGATGAATGCCTGGATGATGAGCCCGAGAACGGTGAGCGCCAACGGAGTGAGGCTAACTAGCGACGGTAGACGACCAATCAAACCGAGTAGCAGTGCCAGCACACCGCCACCAACGGCAATGAATTCAGCTAGCTGATAGAACCACTCAATCATTGAAAACCACCTGCGATTTCAATTGGTTGCCGCTAGGAATCAGGATGGCAATTAACTTGCCTTCGAAGACCGCTGCGATGTCGCCGACTAGCTTATTCGTATTGGCAAGACGCTTGCCGTGACGAAGGTCGATGACCTGCTGCTGGTCGAGTTCCAGGGTGGTGAAAGCCTTGGACGCCTCGAATGATGAGATGACGTTTAGCGGATCGGTAGCTTCAGGCAGTTTCTGCGATTGGTCGATGGTGTAACCACCAACGCGGGTTCGGCGAAGTGCGGTTAGGTGACCGCCAACACCTAATGCTTCACCCAAGTCTCTGGCTAGGGCACGAATGTAGGTTCCGGATGAGCAATCGACGATCACATCTAAGTCGATGAAATCATCGACTCGTCTCGGCTCGCCCACGATTTCAAAACGAGAGACGGTGACCGGCCTGGCCTTTAGCTTTACCTCTTCCCCACCGCGAACCTTCGCATAGGAACGGACGCCGTCTACCTTGATCGCACTAACCGAAGAAGGTACCTGTTCAATGTCGCCGGTTAGCTTTTCTATGCTTGCTCGAATAGCGGCTTCGCTAACCGCCGCGACTTCATCTCGTGATGCCTGACTTAGGAATTCACTCTCGCGATCGTCGGTGATTGTCGAAGCACCCAGACGAATGGTCGCCTCGTAGGTCTTATCGGCACCAACGATGAACGTGAGTAGCTTGGTAGCGGATTCGACACCGAGCACCAGAAGACCAGTGGCCATTGGGTCAAGGGTTCCGGCGTGACCAACGCGGCGGGTGCCAGCTACCTTACGGATTCTGGCAACCACATCGTGGCTAGTCCAGCCCTCAGGCTTATCGATTAGCACCAAGCCGGCGTGCAAGATTTAGTCCTCGTCGTCGTGGGCGCGAGGTTCCTTGTAAGGATTTTCCTCACCCGCGAAGGCAGCGCCCTCGGCAAGTTTGTGAACCTGCTCGTCGCGCTGCTTAGCCTCGGCTAGCAGATCGTTTAGGTGTGCGGCAATCTCAGGGACCTCGTCGACCACGAACTCGATGGTCGGAGTTAGCCGGATCGAAAGACCCCGGCCAACCTCACGACGAATCAAACCGCGGTTCTTCTCGATGATCTCGCTGCTACGCTGCTTCTCCTCCGGGGTTCCCCAGACGGTGTAGTAGATCGACGCGTTCTGAAGATCGGGAGTTACGCGCACCTCGGTGATGGTGACGAAGCCTAGGTCAGGGTCCTTTACGGCCCGCTCCAGCGCTTCGGCAACCAAAACCTTGATACGTTCGGCTAACTTGCGAGCTCTCGCTGCATCAACCATTAGTTACTCCTAGACTCGCGGCTTTTCGCGCATCTCGAAGGTCTCAATGATGTCTTCAAGCTGAAGTTCGTTGAAACCGCCGAGGCCGATACCACACTCGAAGTCGGTCTTGACTTCGGTGGCGTCGTCCTTGAAGCGCTTTAGCGATTCGATCTTTAGGTTGTCGGCGATTACTACGCCGCCACGGATAACACGAGCTGAGCTGTTTCGCTTGATCGAGCCCGAGCGAACGATCGAACCAGCAATGGTTCCAACCTTCGAAGATTTGAACAGTTCGCGAACCTCTGCGGTACCAAGCTGTGCTTCTTCGTACTCTGGCTTGAGCATGCCCTTGAGCGCTGCCTCGATGTCGTCCAGTGCCTGGTAGATCACGGTGTAGTGACGGATGTCAACACCCTCGCGGTCTGCTCGTTCCTTCGCCTTGTTGTCTGGGCGAACGTTGAAGCCGATGATGATAGCGCTGTCCACGGTAGCCAGGTTGACGTCCGACTCGGTGATTGCACCAACACCGCGGTGGATGATGCGTAGCTGTACGCTGTCGTCCACTTCGATCTTGAGCAGCGAGTCTTCCAGTGCTTCAACAGCACCGGAAACGTCACCCTTGATGATGAGGTTAAGAGCCTCAACCTTGCCATCTTCGAGAGCCTTGGTGAAGTCCTCAAGCGAGACACGCTTGCGGGTCTTGGCCAGTAGAGCATTACGGTCGGCGGCTTCACGCTTTTCAGCGATCTGACGTGCCTGACGCTCGTCCTCGGTAACGACGAAGGTGTCACCAGCGCGAGGAACCGACTGCAGACCGAGTACCTGAACCGGGCGGCTTGGGCCGGCAGCGGTAACAGGTTCGCCGTTCTCGTCGAACATCGCACGTACACGACCGTGTGCCGCACCGGCAACGATCGAGTCACCAACGTTTAGGGTTCCCTGCTGGATTAGCACGGTAGCAACCGAACCGCGGCCCTTGTCTAGGTTCGCTTCGATGGCAACACCGCGAGCGTCCTTGTCTGGGTTGGCACGCATGTCAAGAGCTGCGTCTGCGGTCAGTAGCACGGCGTCCAGAAGCTCTGGTACACCCTTGCCGGTTAGAGCCGAAACGTCGACGAACATGACGTCACCACCGTACTCTTCAGCAACGAGGTTGAATTCGGTTAGTTGCTGACGAATCTTGGCAGGGTTAGCGCCTTCCTTATCGGTCTTGTTAACCGCGACCACAATCGGTACGCCAGCCGACTGAGCGTGGTTCAACGCCTCAATGGTCTGAGGCATAACGCCGTCGTCTGCGGCAACCACAAGGATTGCGATGTCGGTAACCTGAGCACCACGAGCACGCATAGCGGTGAACGCCTCGTGACCAGGGGTGTCGATGAACGTGATTGCTCGGTCGATACCATCGTGCATGGTGTGAATCTGGTACGCACCGATGTGCTGGGTGATTCCACCGTGCTCGCCGGCGATCACGTTCGAGTTACGGATGCTGTCTAGCAAGCGAGTCTTACCGTGGTCAACGTGACCCATAACGGTTACAACTGGAGGTCTAGGTAGTAGATCTTCTTCGTCGTCCTCGTCGTCTAGGTCTAGACCGAAGCTGTCGAATAGCTCACGCTCTTCGTCTTCTGGCGAAACCAACTCAACCTTGTAGCCAAGCTCCTCACCGAGGATCTGGAAGGTCTCTTCGTCTAGCGAAGCGGTTGCGGTAGCCATCTGACCAAGTGCGAAAAGCACGGTGATCAGCTGAGCCGGAGTGGTCTCAATCTTGTCGGCGAAGTCCTGAATGCTCGAACCACGACGTAGACGGATAACGGTTGAGCCGTTACCGCGTGGAATGATCGCGCCACCAAGGCTCGGTGCCATTCTCTGTTCAAACTCTTCGCGTTTCGCGCGCTTCGACTTACGAGCCTTCGAGGCTCCCTTGCTTCCACCCTTACCGAACGCACCTGCAGTTCCACCGCCGTTACCGCGGCCGCGACCACCTGGGCCACCACCCGGACGAGGTGCGCCAAAGCCACCGGTACCAGGAGCACCGGCACCAGCGCCACCACCGAAGCCCGGACGCGAAGCACCGCCGCCGAAGCCTGGACGTGGACCACCAGCACCAGCCGGACGTGGGCCGCCCGGACGTGCGCCACCGGCACCGGCTGGACGAGGTCCGCCTGGACGCTGACCTGGACGGCCACCACCCTGGCTTGGAGAGAATGGGTTGTTTCCACCTGGACGTGCCATTGGACGTGGGATACCCATGCCCTGGCTGGCAGCAAACGGGTTGTTACCTGGTCGAGGGATGCCCGCTGGAGCCGATGGAGCGGCGGGCGCTGCCGGCGCAGGAGCAGCTGCTGCTGGTGCCGCAGGAGCTTCCGGTGCCTTTGGTGCCGCAGGGGCTGGAGTCGGAGCAGTTGGCGCAGCAGCCTCAGGCGCTGCCGCAGGTGCGGCCTCTGCCTTAGGTTCTGGCTTCTTTACTTCTGGCTTTGGCTTTGCGTTAGGGAACGCATCGCGAAGTTTCTTTGCAACCGGTGGGGTTACTGTGGATGATCCACCCTTGACGTATTCGCCAAGTTCTTTCAACTTAGCTAAGGCTTCATTGGTGTCAATGCCTAGCTCTTTAGCTATGTCGTATACGCGCGGTAGTGCCGCCACTTTTTCTCCTGTCTGGGCCAACCCAGGCAGGGCAGGCCGTTAAAGCTTTTGGTTACTCATTTCGAGTTACTCATTTTTTGCCAACATCGTTTCTGCCTGTTCTATCAACTGGGTTAGCTGAAACTCTCCCCTAAGCGCTCTGCCGAAGGCCTTGCGATCTAAAGCTAGTTTCAAACAATCTGGACTGGCATGTAACCATGCTCCGCGTCCAGGAAGCTTCTTGTCTGAATCTATGACGAGACGGTTTTGTTCCGAAGCGATACGAATCAGGGAAGTTCTGGTGCCGAGCTTTTTACAGCCAACACAGGTTCTAACTGGTTCCATCTTACCCGCCTTAGCTGCCATCGGTCTAGAACTAGTCTTCGTCCAGGATGCTTTCTGGCTGAATGTCGATCTTCGCACCGGTTAGGTCGGCTGCCAGCTTGGCGTTCTGACCTTCCTTGCCAATCGCCAGCGAAAGCTGGTAATCAGGGACGAGCGCGCGCACGTGTGGGCGTCCGTCTGGATCCTTCGAAGGGATGGTGAAGGTCGACGAGATCTTGGCTGGCGATAGCGCCGATGCTACGAACTTGTTGATGTCCTCGTCGTAGTCAACGATGTCGATCTTCTCTTCGTTCAGCTCGGCAGAAACCGCACGAACACGAGCACCTAGAGGGCCAATGCAGGCACCCTTGGCATTTAGACCTTCAACGTTCGAGCGAACTGCAATCTTGGTGCGGTGACCAGCTTCGCGAGCCACCTGCATAATTTCGATCTGGTTCGAGGCAACCTCAGGAACCTCAAGAGCGAACAACTTACGAACCAACATCTTGTGGCGGCGAGAAACTGTAACCACCGTTCCGCCATTACGAGCACGGTCAACCTTGGTGATGATTACGCGGATGCGCTTGCCGTGACCGTAGTCTTCGCCGACCACCTGCTCTTCAGGAGGAAGCACGGCCTCGAGCGAACCTAGGTCAATCTTGATTAGGTAAGGCTTCGAATCCTGCTGAATGGTGCCGATCACCACGTCGCCAACCTTTCCAGTGAACTCACCTAGAAGGTTTTCGTCGTTGATGGCACGAAGGCGCTGGGTGATTACCTGCTTTGCCGATGAAGCGGCAATACGTCCGAAGTTTTCCGGGGTGACATCTTTTTCATCGCCTACTGGCTCGCCCGCTTCGTCCTTATCGCGAGTAAAGATGCGAACCTGACCGGTCTTGCGGTCTAGCTCAGCACGGGAGAAGTCTTGCTCATCACGCTTTAGGTGAATCCCCTCTGACTTGTAGTAAGCAGCGAGAAGTGCGGCCTCGATAATCTCAACGAGTTCGGTGAAGGCGATGCCGCGGTCACTCTCGATGGCTTTCAGAACTCTCAGGTCGATGTCCATGAAGGCCTCCTAGGGCGTGTATTTAGAGTTGTAGTAAAGCCAATTCTAGCGGCACGCTGCGACGCTCGCCCGAGCGGCGGTCCCAGACATCGACTTCGCCGTTCGCGAGGCCGCGACCAACGATGATGACCTTAGGAACACCAATCAGTTCGGCGTCGGCAAATTTGATGCCAGGGCTAACCTTGCGGTCGTCCAAAATAACGGTTTTACCGGTGATTTCGAGTTCTTTGGCTAGATCTTCCGCTGTCTGGAAAATCTCGTCTTCCTTGCCGGCTGCCACGATGTGAACATCGGCAGGAGCCACCGCTTCAGGCCAGATCAGGCCCTTCTCGTCGCGGTTGGCTTCGGCAAGGACGGCGACCAAACGAGTCACACCGATACCGTAGGAACCCATGGTCACGGTAACCAGCTTGCCGTTTTCGTCCAAAACCTTCAGCCCTAGAGCCTCGGCGTACTTACGACCGAGCTGGAAAACGTGTCCGATCTCAATTCCGCGAGCGAGCTCCAACGGACCAGAACCATCTGGTGCTGGGTCTCCCGCTCGAACCTCGGCGATGTCCTTGATGCCATCCGCCTCGAAGTCACGGCCGTAAACCAAACCGAAGACGTGCTTTCCTTCTTGGTTGGCTCCGGTCACCCAAGCGGTACCGGTGACCACTCGTGGGTCAACGAAGTACTTGATACCGGTGAAGCCGCCAGCCTTCGGACCGATGTAGCCCTTGACTAGCTCTGGGTACTTCTTGAAGTCTTCCTCGGTGGCAGCCTCAACCTCGTTTGGTGCGAAGGCAGCCTCGGCACGCTTAGCGTCAACCTCACGGTCGCCAGGAACGCCAACTATAACCAGCGAGCGCTTGCCCTCAGGTGAAACCAAAGCTAGGACGACGTTCTTTAGGGTGTCGGCGGCAGTGATGCCAGCGTGCTCGGCTAGGGAGGCAATCGTCGGGGTGTTTGGGGTGTCGCGCACCTCGGCGGCTGGCAGTCCATCGATGGGCTTAGCGGCAGGTGCTGGGGTTGCCACTGCCTCAACGTTGGCAGCGTAGCCACCAGGTGAACGAACGAATGTGTCTTCACCGATTGGGCTTGGACTGAGGAATTCCTCGGACGCCGAACCACCCATAGCTCCGGCATCTGCCTTCACGATCACGTATTCAACACCGAGACGGGTGAAGATGCGCTCGTAGGCAGCGCGCTGCGCCTGGTAGGAATCAACCAAACCTTCGTCGGTGACGTCGAAGGAATAGGCGTCCTTCATCACGAATTCGCGGCCACGAAGCAGACCGGCACGTGGACGAGCTTCATCGCGGTATTTGTTTTGAATTTGGTAAAGAGTTACCGGTAAGTCTTTGTAGCTCGAGTAGAGGTCCTTCACCAATAGGGTGAACATTTCCTCGTGGGTTGGAGCCAGTAGGTAGTCGGCCTTCTTGCGGTCCTGCAGACGGAAAAGGTTGTCGCCATATTCGGTCCATCGACCGGTTGCCTCGTAAGGCTCGCGTGGAAGCAGAGCTGGGAAGAACACTTCCTGAGCACCAGCAGCAGCCATCTCTTCGCGAACAACCTGCTCAACCTTAGCCTTGACTGCAAGACCCAGCGGCAACCAGGTGTAAACACCAGGTGCAGCGCGGCGAATGTAGCCGGCACGGATGAGCAGCTTGTGGCTCTCTACCTCGGCATCGCTAGGGTCTTCGCGCAAGGTGCGCAGGAATAGGCTCGAAAGTCTGATAGGCATAAGCCAACTTTACTTCTTGGCAACCACTACCTGTGGCGAACCCACTAGAGTCGGGTCCATTTCGGCGGCCAAACGGTTAGCCTCTTCGATCAGTGTGGCTACGATTTCGCTCTCAGGAACGGTCTTGATGACCTCACCCTTGACGAAGATTTGACCCTTACCGTTACCCGATGCCACACCGAGGTCTGCCTCGCGTGCTTCACCAGGACCATTGACCACGCAGCCCATTACGGCTACACGCAACGGAACGGTTAGCTTCTCAAGACCCTTGGTTACGTCGTTGGCGAGAGTGTAAACGTCCACCTGGGCGCGACCACAACTTGGGCAGGAAACAATTTCGAGCTTGCGAGGACGAAGGTTAAGTGATTCCAAAATCTGGCTACCAACCTTGATCTCCTCAACCGGAGGAGCCGAAAGCGAAACACGGATGGTGTCGCCGATTCCCTTCGAAAGCAGTGAACCGAATGCCACAGCAGACTTGATAGTTCCCTGGAATGCTGGGCCAGCTTCGGTAACACCTAGGTGCAGTGGCCAATCGCCGCGCTCGGCCAGAAGTTCATAGGCCTTAACCATGACCACAGGGTCATTGTGCTTTACCGAAATCTTGAAGTCGTGGAAGTCGTGCTCTTCGAACAGCGAAGCTTCCCAAACAGCGGACTCAACCAGAGCCTCCGGTGTTGCCTTGCCGTACTTCTGAAGAAGTCTTGGGTCAAGGGAACCTGCGTTGACACCGATACGGATCGAAATTCCGGCGTCCTTAGCCGCCTTGGCAATCGCACCAACCTGGTCATCGAACTGACGAATGTTGCCGGGGTTCACACGAACCGCACCGCATCCGGCGTCAATGGCCTGGAACACGTATTTTGGCTGGAAGTGAATGTCTGCGATGACCGGAATTGGCGACTTGCGAGCAATTAGGTGAAGGCGGTCTGCGTCGTCCTGCGAAGGAACCGCAACACGCACGATGTCACAACCGGACGCGGTTAGCTCAGCAATCTGCTGAAGGGTGGAGTTGACATCGGTAGTCGGGGTGGTACACATCGACTGCACCGAGATCGGGGCATCACCGCCGACGGCAACCTTGCCAACCATAATCTTGCGGCTCTTGCGTCTTGGAGCCAACACCGGAGGTGGGCTCTTTGGTAGTCCTAGATTTACTGCAGGCATGTCTCAAGCATAACCACGAACTAGAAGGCGATTGGGTTGAAGATATCAACCAGAATCATTGCCACACCGGCAACCATTAGGAACAGGAACCCTGCCTGAGCCAGCGGTGCCATGAGTGCGGTGTCGACTCGAACCTTAGCCTTGCGACCAATCACCTTGAAAGCTCCGCGCTTGAGGTATTCGTAGATACCACCTAGGATGTGACCGCCATCAAGCGGAGGTAGCGGAATCATGTTGAACGCGAACAGGGCGAGGTTTAGCGAGCCCAGAATCATGAGCCAGAAGAAGACCTTATCGGCCGGGTCTGCCTCGGAGGCGGCAACTTGGCCCGAAATCTGACCAATGCCAACCACCGAGACCGCCGAGTTGCCGTCTCGTTCTACTCCGGTGAAGAGGGAGGTTACCGAGGCCA
>JBEBAN010000025.1:0-15843 GCA_041158865.1 Actinomycetota bacterium | reverse complement strand
GGTTCGCGAGTGCTCACATAGTCTTGGACGATGGCTCGCAAAACCTCGAAACTACGTTCCGAAATCATTTCCACCTCCGGTTAGCACTCTTACTCCCTGAGTGCCAATATTACCTTTTGGCGGGTCAAAGTCCTAGTAGTTTGCGCAGTACTAAGTCAGCCAACAGACGTCCGCGAAGAGTCAGAATTGCACGCCCAGCCAGTGCCGCGGCGCCCTCAATGAGTCCGTCTGCGATCACCCCAGAAACAGACTTTGCGCTCTCTGGGTTCAATTCCTTGACCACATCAAGCGGAAGACCTTCCCGAAGCCTCAGCTCGAGCATTGCTCGCTCTTCTAGGGCAGCGGTTGCATCCACAATCTCGGAATCAAGAACCGGTAACTCCCCTGCCGCCAAAGCCTTGGCATAGGTGGTTGGGTGCTTTACGTTTGACCATCGCTTACCGGCCAAATGGCTATGCGCTCCAGGACCGTAGCCCCACCAGTCCATCCCCTGCCAGTAGGCAAGGTTGTGCTTAGAAGTGGTTTCTGCATCACGAGACCAGTTACTTAGCTCATACCAGTGGAACCCGGCAGCTAGCAGAGCTGCATCGAGGTATTCGTACTTCTCGGCCGAAAGCTCATCATCCGGTTCGGGAAGTTCACCCTTGGCTATCTGCCTTGCCAACTTGGTTGCCGGTTCAACAATCAAGGCATAGGCAGAGATGTGATCGGTTTGAAGCTCTAGAGCAGCACTGACGCTCTGCTGCCACTGCTCCATGGTTTCGCCAGGCGCACCGTAAATTAGGTCGACCGATGTTTGGAATCCAAGCGACTTCGCAAGCGCTACCGAATCGGCCACCTTCGCTGGATTGTGAGAACGCTCTAGAGTCTTTAGTACCTCTGGCACGGCCGACTGCATTCCGAAGGATATTCGATTGAAACCGGCAGTTTTTAACACCCGCAAATACGTTTCATCGATGGTGTCTGGATTCGCCTCGGTGGTAACTTCGGCGCCTTCAACAATGCCGACAGCGTCGCGAAGAAGCGTCAGCGCGCCAGCCAACTCTTCTGCTGGTAGCAAGGTGGGAGTTCCGCCACCGAAAAATACCGTTGTGAGTGGTCGTCCTAGGATTTCCGGCTTTGATAGTTCAATCTCCGCGGCTAGGTTGCTAAGGAACGCAGACTGCGGATAGCCGTCTAGCTCGGTTGCGGTGTAAGTGTTGAAGTCGCAGTAACCACAGCGCACCCGACAAAACGGAACGTGGACGTAGCCGTGGAGAGTCGACATTACTTCTTCTTGTCGCCCTTTTTCTCTTCCCCAGTGGAAAGAGCGGCGATGAACGCCTCTTGAGGAACCTCGACGCGGCCAACCATCTTCATGCGCTTCTTACCCTCTTTTTGCTTTTCGAGGAGCTTGCGCTTACGGGAGATGTCACCGCCGTAGCACTTCGCCAAAACATCTTTACGCATCGCGCGTATCGATTCGCGGGCGATGATTCTGGCACCGATAGCAGCCTGAATGGGCACCTCGAACTGCTGCCTAGGAATCAACTCGCGAAGCTTTCCAGTCATCATCACGCCGTAGGCGTATGCCTTGTCCTTGTGGACGATAGCGCTAAAGGCGTCAACCTGATCACCCTGGAGCAGGATGTCAACCTTCACGAGGTCGCCCTCTTCAAGACCAGCCTCTTCGTAGTCGAGCGAGGCATAACCTTGGGTGCGGCTCTTAAGTTGGTCAAAGAAGTCAAATACGATTTCGGCAAGCGGCAAGGTGTACCGCAGCTGGACTCGGTCTTCACCAAGGTACTGCATGTCGATCATCGTGCCACGACGAGCCTGGCAGAGTTCCATGATGGTTCCCACGTAATCCTTTGGAGCCAAGATGGTCGAACGCACCATCGGCTCGAGTACCTTCTTGACCTTGCCGGTTGGGAACTCGGACGGGTTGGTTACGGTGATTTCCTGGCCGTTGTCCATCGTGACTTCGTAAACCACCGACGGTGCGGTAGCGATAAGGTCAAGGCCGAATTCGCGCTCCAGACGCTCGGTGACAATCTCGAGATGCAAAAGACCTAGGAAGCCACAGCGGAAACCAAAGCCGAGTGCCACCGAGGTTTCTGGTTCGTAGACCAGTGCAGCATCGGAAAGCTTGAGCTTGTCGAGAGCCTCACGAAGGTTCGGGTAATCAGAACCATCGATTGGGTAGAGACCAGAGAACACCATAGGAAGCGGCTCGGAGTAACCCTTTAAAGCTTCGGTGGCTGGTTTGGCAACCGTGGTCACGGTGTCACCAACCTTGGACTGACGTACGTCCTTTACACCGGTGATTAGGTAACCCACTTCGCCAACACCAAGACCCTTGGTGGCTTCTGGTTCAGGCGAAGAAACACCGATTTCCAAAGCCTCGTGTACGGCCTTGGTTGACATCATCTGAATCTTTTCGCGAGGCGAAAGCTGACCATCGATCATTCGCACGTAGGTAACCACACCACGGTACGAGTCGTAAACCGAGTCGAAAATCATGGCGCGAGCCGGAGCGTTAGGGTCACCTACCGGATTTGGCACGGTCTTTACAATCTTGTCGAGCAGAACGTCCACGCCCATACCGGTCTTTCCAGAGACGCGTAGACAGTCTTCCGGGTTGCCACCGATCAGGTTCGCCAATTCCTCGGCATACTTTTCAGGCTGAGCGGCAGGTAGGTCAATTTTGTTGAGAACCGGAATGATTTCCAGGTCGTTCTCCATTGCGAGGTATAGGTTCGCAAGAGTCTGCGCCTCGATGCCCTGCGCGGCATCAACCAGCAGCACCGCACCTTCACAGGCGGCTAGTGAACGAGAGACCTCGTAGGTGAAGTCAACGTGTCCGGGAGTGTCGATCATGTTCAGCGCGTAGGTTTGACCATCGACTTCCCAAGGCATACGTACGGCCTGTGACTTGATGGTGATACCGCGTTCGCGTTCGATGTCCATACGGTCTAGGTACTGAGCGCGCATTGAGCGATCGTCGACGATGCCGGTGAGCTGCAACATACGGTCAGCCAGTGTCGACTTACCGTGGTCAATGTGAGCAATGATGCAGAAGTTGCGGATGAAATCCGGGTTGGTTTTTGCCGGCTCTAGCCTGGTCTTTGCGCGTGGCGACAAAATCTACCTCTTGGACTCATAAGATTTGGGTTCGTCGAGATTTCGACAACCCTTACATTCTCGCACAAATGGTTGCCCCTGTCCCCTAACCCCTGATAGGCTTGATGACTGTTACGAGTGAGTGTCTCCATTCGAAGCAATCCCCAAAAACTAACTTTTTGAAAGTGAACTATGGCAAACATCAAGTCGCAGGTTAAGCGCATTCTTACGAACGCGAAGGCAACTGAGCGCAACAAGGCCGTAAAGAGCGAGCTAAAGACCGCTATTCGCGCCGTACGCGAGGCTGTAACCTCTGGAGACAAGACCGCAGCAGAAACCGCACTAAAGAACGCTGGTCGCAAGATCGACAAGGCCGTTTCGAAGGGCGTAATCCACAAGAACCAGGCAGCAAACCGCAAGTCGGCAATTGCTAAGAAGGTTTCTTCGCTGTAAGCAAGATCTTCAACAAAAAATCCCGCGATTAGCTTCGCGGGATTTTTTTTATCCGATTACTCGCTGTTTACCGGCGTACCATCCGGAAACAATCTGCACCACTGTCACACCAATGATTAGGTAGATACTGTTTTGCCAATTGCCGCTGACTGAACCAAGCCAGCCGAATAGGAACGTGCCGGCAGCTGCAATTAGATAGCCAACACCTTGAACTACAGAGGAGAGAATCGTGGTGAGCTCCATCGTCTTGGCTCTGGTGGAAATCAGGCTAAGCGAAAGCGGGAAAGTTGACGCCTGGCCGATTCCAATCAAGATGGCTGCTGGTACCCAAAGACCAAAGAGCATCAGGGCCATGCCGACCGCTGTAAGCAGAGAAATTAGTACACCCTCAACCGACTGGTTAAACCACTTATGTAGCACCGGCCCTAGGAAGAAACGCACAGGAACACCAACGATGGTCATCAGCGAAAGCAACACACCAGCACCAGCAGGATCTACACCGGAAGCAATTGCGACCGAAGGAAGCCAAGCCAGCAAAGCGTAAAAGCCGAGCGACTGAAGTCCGAATAACGCGGTTACCCACCAGGTGATTGGAGAGACCCATACGGCTTTCCACCCAGCGCTGTGGTCTCCATGTGATGCTTCCACGGCAGAGTCGTGACCCTTCAGCAGAGAGAGGCTGAGCACTACAGCAAGTAGCGTTGGCAGTGCCCAGATGGATAAAGAGAACTGCCACCCTCCAAAAGCTGCTGACGGGAAACTGATAGCCGCTGCAAAGCTGGCACTAGCCGCCAAAACCGTGGTGTAGGCCGTGGTCATGACAACTACCTTGCCTGGGAAACGCTCTCGAACAATGCTTGGCAGAAGCACGTTAGCAACGGCAATTGCCAAACCGGCAACGGTAGAACCAATTAGCAGCCCAAAGAAACCCAAGTAGGGCCTGACTGCAACCGCGACCAACAAAATTGCCAGAAGATAGACCATGCTGTGGTTGATTCCGAATCTACGCACCAGAGCTGGTGAAGCAAATGCACCGAAACCAAAACACAACACCGGTACAGCGGTCAGGATCGCCATCTCGGTATCTGATACCGCAAGACCCTCTTGGATCTGCGAAAGGATCGGGCCGATTTGCGCTACGGCTGGACGCAGAACAAATGCAATTGCTAGAACAGTTACTAACGCCAGCCAGTGACGTTGCTTGTTCACGCTCTACCCCTGGCGGCAATCAGCAGCAGAAGCTGTTCGGTTCGATAGACCGAATCGCGCTCGCCACCCTTGGCGGCGGCATCGGCATCGGCGAGCAAGCGCAATACACGGCTCAGACCTTCATCGTCCCAACTGCTACTAGCCTGTCTAGCTTGGTTGAACTGCCAGGTGTTCATTCCAGCCGACTGCGGGGTAACCCGAGGATCCGAGTGAAGTCTGGCCATTTGACGCAAACGAGCTCCGAATCCTGCCAGCAGCGGGATAACATCCTGACCGGTCTGGGTTGCGTGACGAAGAAGAAGCAGGGCATCTCCCCCGCGACCTTCACTCGCAGCATTGAAAATCTTGGTGGCGTTCACTTCCATGCGTCCACCGAAGTACTTATCGACCAGCGCTTCATCAACCAGTTCTGAACTGTCTACAAGAAGCTGATCACAAGCAGCGGCAAGCTCGGAGACATCACTGTTGAAAGCATCGACGAGCGATTGCACAGCCGCACTTGAGAACTTGCGACCGGCCTCGGTGAAGTGTGACTGAACGAATGCGCTCTTGTCTTTGTCGTACTGCAACTTCGCGCAGTTAACCTCGACGGCACCCGACAGAGTGCGAATGTGTTCGAGCAGGGCCTTGCCTCGAACCGTGGTTCCGGAGTGCTGAAGCACCAAGGTCACATCGATCAAATCTTCGATTGCGAGCTGCTTGCCATCCTCAATAAGGGCATCGGTGCATCGTTCGACGTCGCGAATGATCACTAACTTCGGATCGGAAAAAAGTGACGGCGTAATCATGCCGAGTAGCTGGCTTCCTTCGTAATCGGATGCCGAGATGTCGAAGATTTCCAGCCCAGGATTCTCATTGCGCAAGACATCCTTGAGCCTGCGGATTACCTCGTCGGAGAAGTAAGTTTCAGCGCCGCTGAGTAGCATCAGAGGCGAAGGCTTTGCAGCCCGCCAGTCGATGATTTTGATGTTACTCACACGCCAAGCCTACCCAGAGACACTGACGCTGAGGTTCAGGGTTGATGCATTCTGTGTAACGGAAATCGAACCTGATTCATCGGTCCGAAAGATGCTACTCCCAACGCGCTGAAGTAAATCCAGTGTGCGCTTGGTTGGATGCCCGTAGGAGTTCCCGTTTCCAACCGAAATCAACGACAGTTCTGGCCTCAGAGCCTCGTAGAGACCAGGACACTGGTCAGCAGAACCGTGATGAGAAACCTTGACAATAACCGGCACGCTCGGCCTGTACGCCCTCATTCGACACTGGGCATCTTCGTTCAAATCAGCCAAGGTGTAGATGGCAAGTTTCGAGGATTCAAAGAGCACTCCAAGCGACCCCTCGTTGGAGGTTGCAGCCCTGTCCCCAAGTGAACTGACAACCTGCCACCGAAAATCCCCAAGGTTCCCCGAGAGACCAAGCCCTGCATTGACCACCTCAGCCGAAACACTCTTCAACAGCTCTCGATCGATGCTGGCCAGAGGTCGATCATCGGGAAACGCACTTATCAGCGAAGTGTCAACCGATCGTCCTCTTAGCGCTCCAGACAAACCTGCAACATGGTCGGCATCAAAATGTGTGAGTACCAGCAATTTAATCTGTTGCACCTGCAACCGATCCAGACAGGAATCGATCAACTCCGAATCCTTACCCGTATCAACGAGTGCCACTTCTGAGCCTGACCTGATGACCGTGGCATCCCCCTGCCCCACGTCACAGGAACTGACCACCCATTTGCTCGGCGGCCAGGACAACGAACCAACCGTCTTACTAGCACCGCCTACCACCCAACCTGAAATTAGGCAGATGCAAAGTAGCGCGGCCAGAAAGTTTCGGTGCTTCACCACCCCGAATGAGAACAGGCCAACCACGGCAATCAGAACAAAGCTTCCCACTACTCCGGAAGGCAGTGGCAACAGGTTTACTGGAAGCGATGAGAAACTCTTGGCCACGAAAACAATCCAACTAGCGAACCCGCTCGCAATCGCCAAGGTCGGTTCATATAGGAACGGAAGAACGACTCCAAACAATGCTGCGAGCAGCCCTAGCACTGTGATCACGGCAACTAACGGTTCAATTAACAAATTTGCCAGCACCGAATATGTAGTGAACCCTCCCTGCAGGGATGCCAGAATTGGGATGCACCACAGTTGCGCAGCTATAGTCGCGGCAAGAAGCAGCGCCAGTGGTTTGGGGAGTAACTTCTCAAGATGTTCGGAAACTGCTGGGGTCAGCGTGATCAATCCGTAGGTGGCTAATACCGAAAGCCAAAAACCGTAATCAACCAAGAGCCACGGATCCTGCACCAGAAGAATTGCCGAACCAAGCACCAGCGCTCGTGGTAGCCACACTTTCCTGCCCAACTCCAGAGCAACAAAGACCACACTCATCATGAAGGCAGCCCTGAGCACGCTCGGCTGTGGGCCAACCAGCATCACATAGCCTGCCAGTGAGAGTAACGCTAGACCTGTGCGTATCGATTTGTGAATGGGGAATCGTCTAAGCAGCACCCAGACCATTCCGATTACTATCGCACAGTTGGCTCCGGACACGGCGGTCAAGTGTGTGAGTCCCGTGATTTTCATCTCGTTCACAAATTCAGGCGTCAAACCCTCATCCATACCGAGCGCAAGCCCAGCTACTAGGTTCGCTGAATCACCACGCAGACTCATAAAATTTGCCCGTGTGAGATTGACCCACTGCGTGGAGTCGGAACGAGTAATAGAACCTGTTACTTCGTGAATGGCGCCCCTAAAGGCATAGCGATCAAAAGGCTTTGAAGGCTTGAGCGAAAACCGTCCCGTGAAACAATCACCAATCTGAAACTCGGTTCTCACGGAAACCAAACCCTTAGACGCGTGGGTCAACCCTCCGGATTGAACCGAGACGTCTGCCCGACCGGAACCGATCGAGTTCACACACACTCGAGCGGTGACCTGCTCATAATTGGCTGACTTCAGCAACGTAGATGCAGGGCGAAACACACTCGACTGAACCAAAAAGCTCGAGGCGATTAAAGACACCGCCAGCAGAATCAGCGCGATGCTTCTAAATCTCATAGCGTTACCAGAGTGCGGATGCCTGCAAATAGGCGGTCACCAATTCCTGCGACACTTCGAAGATCCTCAACCGCTTTGAATGATCCATTTGCCTCACGCCAATCAACAATGCGTTGACTCAGAGTTGGTCCGATTCCGGGCAGTGAATCAAGCTCTGATGCGGTTGCCCGATTGAGGTGAATCAAAGAATCGTTGCTTGAACTATCACCATTACTGGAGATTAGTATCTGTTCTCCATCCACGACGACGCGAGCAAGATTCACACTGCTCTGATCCGCCGATTTGGTGAACCCACCTGCAAGCGCAATCACTTCGAAGAGTCTGGCGCCGGTATCAATCGCGTAGACGCCGGGATGCATGACGGCGCCGGATACGTGAATGAATCCGCTACCAACCGAGGCAACATCGGCATTACTTTTAGCGGCAACAACCACGGGTTCACTGGAGCTTTGACCGGTGAAAATGAGCACGACAATCGTGACCAGCAGAACTGCGGTGACAATCAGTTTCTTACGCGCGGATCGCTCACCCGATTTAGCGAGTGCCAGTTGCGTCTTGAGCCATTCCACACACTAAAACTAGGTGTGGAACATCTCACTCACTAAGGCGAGTGTGAATCTGTGGATTACTTTGTGGCGATGCTTACAAGCTTCGGCTCGCGAACGATTACGTTGGCGATTTCGCTATCTCCGAGTGCACGCTTTACCGCATCGGAAGAAAGAGCCTTTTCACGCAGTTCGTCGGCAGTAATGGAAACCGAAACCTCGAACTTGTCACGAAGTTTTCCGTCAACCTGAACAATTGCCACGATCGAACTCTCAACCAACAGCGACTCGTCCGCAACTGGAAGACCGGCAAGAGCAACACCTGGCTTGTGACCAAGCAGTTCCCACATGTCTTCAGCCGTGTAAGGAGCGAATAGCGAAAGACCAACGGCAACAACCTCGGCAGCCTCGCGAACGGCTGGGTCGGAGCCACCGGCTTCGCCGTCGATTGCTTTACGAAGCGCGTTTACAAGCTCCATGAGCTTGGCCACACCAACGTTGAACTTGAAGCCCTCAATTAGCGGACCGAAGTCTCGAAGGAAAGTGTGGGTCGCCTTGCGAAGTTCCTTGTTGCCGGAAGCGACATCAACACCAGGCGCACTGGTGACGTCGTTGGCGGCCCTCCAAGCTCGAGCGAGGAACTTTGCCGCACCGCTAGGCGATACGTCCGCCCAGTCGATGTCGTCCTCTGGAGGACCAGCAAAGGCCATGGTCAAACGAACCGCGTCGACGCCGTGCTCCCCTAGCTGATCGCTCAAACGAACCAGATTGCCGCGCGACTTAGACATCGCGCTTCCGTTCATCTGAACCATGCCCTGGTTGAGCAGACGAGTGAACGGCTCTTCGAAATCGATTAGACCGATGTCGTGAAGCACCTTGGTGAAGAAACGTGCGTAAAGCAGGTGAAGAATCGCGTGAGTCACACCACCGACGTACTGGTCAACCGGAGCCCACTCCTTGGCAGCTTCAACCGGGAAGGCCTCGGTCTCACTCTTTGGAGATAAATAACGCAAGAAGTACCAGGACGAGTCAACGAAGGTGTCCATAGTGTCCGAGTCACGCTTGGCAGGCTTGCCACAGGTTGGGCAGTCAACATTTACCCAGCCCTCGGCAGCACCTAGCGGCGATGAACCCTTTGGTTTTAGGTCTAGACCTTCGGCCGATGGAAGCTCGACCGGTAGCTGGTCGGCAGGAACCGGAACTTCACCACACGAGTCACAGTGAATGATCGGGATTGGAGTTCCCCAGTAACGCTGGCGTGAAATTAGCCAGTCACGCAGGCGGAAGTTTTTAGCCTTCTTGCCTTTGCCCTTGGCTTCAAGCATCGCAACGATCTTGTCGCTGGCTTCTTCCCTCAATAGTCCATCGAACTCGCCAGAGTTGATGTGCGGCCCGTCGGCAGCGATGTCTTCCTCGTTTTCAACGACTACGCGAACCGGCAGATCAAACTTGGCAGCGAATTCACCGTCGCGAGCATCGTGAGCAGGAACCGCCATGATGGCTCCGGTTCCGTAGTCGGCTAGGACGTAGTCGGAAGCCCAAATTGGAATGCGCTCGCCGTTGACAGGATTGATTGCATAACGGCCGGTGAATACACCGGTTTTCTCGCGGTCAGTGGCAAGTCTCTCGATGTCGTTCGACTTCTTGGTCTTTTCCAGATATTCATCGAACGCAGCGCGCACCGAAGGGTCGGCATCTGTGACCAGTTCGGAAGCCAAAGCAGAGTCAACAGCAACAACCATGAAGGTTGCGCCGAACAGGGTGTCTGGTCGGGTGGTGTAAACGGTTACTGGCTCGCCAAGTCCCTCGATTTCGAAGTCAACTTCGGCTCCATAAGAACGACCGATCCAGTTGCGCTGCATCGAAAGCACCTTGCCAGGCCAGTTACCTTCAAGGGTGTCTAGGTCGTCTAAGAGGCGGTCAGCATAGTCGGTGACCTTGAAGTACCACTGGGTTAGAGCCTTCTTGGTTACCGCTGAGTCGCAGCGCTCGCAAAGGCCCTGAACAACCTGCTCGTTGGCCAGTACGGTCTGGCAGCTTGGACACCAGTTCACGGCACTGTTCTTGCGGTAGGCAAGACCACGCTTGTAGAACTCTAGGAATAGCCACTGGTTCCAGCGGTAGTAAATCGGGTCCGAGGTAACCAGGACGCGGTCCCAGTCGAACGAACAGGCATAACGACGCATCGATGAACGCTGCTGGGCGATGTTGTCGTAGGTCCAGCCCTTAGGGTCAAGACCGCGCTTGATAGCGGCGTTCTCGGCAGGCAGACCGAATGAGTCCCAGCCAATCGGGTGCATTACGTTGTAGCCCTTTTGAGCCCAGTAACGAGCAATTACGTCGCCTAGTGCGTACGCCTCGGCGTGACCCATGTGGAGGTCGCCTGAAGGGTACGGGAACATGTCGAGGACATACTTCTTCGGACGAGTGTCGCCTGGCTTGTTCGAATCGAACGGCTTCAGCTCGTCCCAAATTGGCAGCCACTTCTCTTGGATGGCTGTTACGTCGTACTCGTGCTCGTTAGACAACTAAATCACTTACTTTTTGGGGAAAGAACAATAGTTACTAGGCTACCAAAAGCGCTCGCAATAACGCCTGCGCCTTGAGTTTGGTTTCAGCTAGTTCGGCTTCGGCATCGCTATCGATAGTGATTCCACCACCGACGCCGAGAGTGATTTTCTCCCCCTCGAATACCAACGAACGAATCACCATCCCAAATTCCGCCGAACCGTCGTCGCCGATGTAGCCGGCAACACCCGAATAGATACCACGCGGGCCAGCCTCAAGTAAGGCAATGAGTTCCACAGCCTTCGGCTTTGGTGCTCCGGTCATCGAGCCACCTGGAAACGCTGCTTCCAGAGCGTTCAAGGCACTGAACTCCGGCAGCAGCTGACCAGACACCGTGCTAACCAACTGGTGCACGGTTTGATAACTCTCGACATCGAAGAGCTTGTCTACGGTCACCGAGTCCGGATCGCAAACCCGCGAAAGGTCGTTTCGCATCAGGTCAACAATCATCAGATTCTCGGCTCGCTCCTTAATATTCTCTGCCAATTCCTTTGCAATCTCGGAATCCACGGCTGGATCTGAATCGCGACGCCTGGTTCCCTTGATTGGCTTGGATGAAACACGTCCAGAGCGTTCGACCTTCAGGAATTGCTCCGGTGAACTGGATACCAGCACCCGACCATCTATCTTCATGAATGAGGCATAGGGTGCCGGGTTCTCAGAGCGAAGCGAGAGAAATACCGAAAGCGGATCCGCCGAACCCACCAATTCCAGTTCGTTGGTTAGGCAAAGTTGATAGACGTCACCGGCCGCGATATGGCTTTTCACCCGCTCAATTAGTTCGAGATACTCGGCGTCGCTGTGACGCGGAATCACTTCGGTGATCTGTGGAGCCTTCGTGCCATGCAAATACTTCAGTTGTTCCCCACCGATTAGACCGATGCGGAGCAAAGCCGCGTCTAACCAATTCTTGAACTTTGCGTCGGAATCGGTTTTGGCAATGAAATAAAGGGTCTTTCGGTCATGATCGAAGACCAGCGCGCTTCCCACTCGAAGCATCGTTGGAAGTGCGTCGTCGAAGTTCACGATTCCAACCAAGCCAGGACGGAATGCGAAAGGTAAATCCACCTCAGGATACGAATCCAACTGCGCGCCAAGCTCAGCAATTGCATCAACCGACACCGGAACACCGGAACCGATCACACTAAAGCGACCGTCATTATTGTGTTCGCGGTCCAGCCAAAAACTGTTTTCGGCTTCGCTATAGAGTGCGATAAATGCGTCGGCAGGGGTTACCCAACCACGGATTTTCTCAACATGAAGACGCATGGAACTTTCTATCGCTTGACTATCACTAGATTAGACGGAAAGAAGTAAGCGCAAGGAGTCCGTCTTGGAAGAACAGATCTATGTCTTCAACGACGGCATTTTCGTTTCAGTGGAGAGTGTGGACGCTAGCCCGCGAGTTGCCGATTCTTTTCTGGTCACCGACGGACGCGTACGTTCACTAGATCGTCACATCGAACGCTTCGAGACTTCCGCCAGCAAGCTAACTCGACAGGATCTGCGGCACTTCTGGAACCAGGTGATTCGCCTGATCCCGCGTGAAGGTCAATGGTTCCCGCGCATCGAACTAACCACCGAAGACCAGCTGGTTGCGAAAATTCGCACCGGCCTCGACTACGAACACCGAGTGAAACTTTGGTCGGCTGAAAATGGCGATGACCGAGTTGACCCGACCACCAAAGGCCCAGACCTCGCTTTTGGCTCAGCCCTTCGCAGAAAAGCGAACCTTCACGGAGCCGACGAGGCGGTCATCCTTGACGGCAAAGGCTATGTAATCGAAGGCGCCCTTTCGAGTCTGGTCTGGTGGCAGGACGACGTTCTCTACGGTCCAAACCACGAAACCAAGTGGCTGCCGAGCGTCACCCGCCTTGACGTCTTCGAGATTGCCGCTCAGGCAGGCTTTGCAACCGCAACAGCGCACGTAAAACCTGAAGACCTGATTGGTCGCGAAATCTGGGTGCTGAGCTCATTCACCGGCATTCGTCCGGTCGTCGACTGGCTGAACCTAAATGGCGAAGTTGGCGAACAGCAACACCTCGAGTCGTTCCAGAGACGAATGAAGCTAATGAGCCGTGACCTGGACTCGTTCTTGCGCTAGCCCAGCAATTTCTGGATCGTGGGTGATCAAGATGATTGCCACTCCCCTCTCCTGTGCGGCATTCAGTAGGTTGCTCAGAAGCTCTTTAGCCATTGCAGGCTCAACCGATGAGGTTGGTTCGTCCAAGATCAACAAACACTTCTCTGCCAGCAAATTCCTGGCCATGCTGAGTCTCTGTGCCTCGCCACCGCTAAGGTTGGAACCTGCGCTGCCCACTTCGGTATCAAGACCTTCACGAGCATCGAGCATCGGCCAGAGATGCACCAATTCGAGTATTTTCTTGAATTCTTCATCGGTTGCATCGGGTGCAGCGAGTGCCAAATTTGCCCTAATACTCCCAGAAAGAACTTCGGCGTTCTGAGTTAACAGACCGACCTCCGATCTCAACGAAGACTGCTCGTAATCACCGATTGGCCTGCCGTTCAAGAGAACAATTCCATTTGAGACGGCGAGAAATTGAACCAAGATGTTGGCGATTGTGGATTTACCGGCACCGGACGGACCGACAATCGACACCGACCCACCTGCTCTGAGTTCAAAATCGGGTAGTTCCACTTCACGGCCACCTGGATATGTAGCACGCGCGCCGATGAACTGCAGCTCGGAGAACCTAGCCATTTCCTGCGAGCCGGAAACCTGTAGCTGTGGCGGAACTTCCGATTGCATCAGATTTTCAACTCTTCTAGCTGCAATTTCGGCCCTCTTCCGAGCCTGAATGGCTGCGGGCAACCCCATCAGATACTCAAACAATGCCAATGGAATGAGCACCAGGACGGCTATTTGTTCCGGCGGCAGGAGCAATCCCGAGGCGTGCGCGATAAAGGCGGCAACGACTACGCTTCCGAAGAGGAATAGTTGCAAAACCGACTGCAACATTCCGCTGAACCGCGCAGCATCAATTTCCAATTCACCGAGTTTCACAGCCGAAGCTTTAATTCGGTCGAAACTGCTTTGATTCCAGCCGTAGGTTTTGAGAACCCGGTTCTTCTCAACGAATCTTTGAACTTCGACCGCCATTTCATTTCGAAGAACCGAAATGCCTCGAGTGGTCTTTTTTGCGGCGACGACGGACAGCGAGTAGGTTGCCGCGAAAACAGTTACCAAGCAAATAAACATCCAAATCATCAAATTCGGAGTAAGCCAAATAAACAGAATCAACGTAGCAAGTGTTGTGGCTACAGCCTGAATCAGTGCCGGCCGGTACTTTAGATCGAGATTCTGGATTTCGTCTACGTCGTCTACCAAACTGCTAATCAAAGAACCGAGCTTGGTATCACGAAGTCCAATCGGGGCGCGTTTGACCAGCGACTCATAAATTGCAACGCGCAGCTTGGTTGCCTTCCTAAATGTTGCATCGTGCAGAACCAGGCGCTCGGAATATCGGAAAAATGCTTTACTCAATGCGAAAGCGCGAACACCAACGACTGCGATTGAGAGATACATTACAGATGGCTGTTGCGCCGCACGTGACAACAGCCATGAAGAAGTCGCTAAAAGCGCCAAAGAACTCAGAGACTGCAAACCAGAGATAAACCAGCCAAAAACAAAGCGAACCTTATACATTTACAACTCGATCCGATGGCTGAATTAGTTCAATTTGATGCGTGATAACACTCACCGCAACTCCCGAATCGGCAATTTGTCGCAGGTTGTTCCAAATTTCGGTTGATCGTTCCATATCGATTGACGAGGTCGGTTCATCCAGAAGTAAAACACCTAAACTACGAGTCTTGAGTCGGTAGAGAGCCCTGGCAAGACTTACACGTTGCGCTTGACCGCCGGAAAGCCCTCGTCCATAGTCATCGATTTCTACTTCTAATGAAACGTCATCCAACGCGGACATTCGAGTGGCCCAGCTTAAACTTTCGAAATCGAGCGAATCTCCGGCAATGTTGCTCCTCACCGATCCGCTAAGCAGTGTCGCCTCTTGAGGCATCCAAGCTACTGCCTCCATTTCGGGTCCGAAAACTAGCTGTTCCATCTTTCGGGTTTTGCCAGAACCTGAGGGACCTATCCAGACTTCAAATCCAGCTGCTGGAAACCTTGCCGGTAAGGCGTCTGAAGGAGTCGACTCCAGCAGGTCAAGGATTCGGCTCGCTGCTGCAATTCCCTCGGTAGAGGCGTGATAGTTGGCTCCGATGGTACGAATCGGAAGATATGCGTCTGGTGCCATCACCAGCAAAAACATGGCTACGAAGAAGGCGATTTGACCCTCTAGCAGACGGAAACCGATGGTCACCGCTAGCAGTGCTACCGAGAGAGACGCTGCCAATTCAAGTGCGAACCCAGAAAGGAAAGAGATCCGCAAAACCTTCATGGTTCTCGCTCGCAAGTTTTCCGAAACGTCCCCTAGGACTTTGCTCTGATAGTAGGTGCGATTGAAAAGTTTGAGAGTTGCCAACCCCCTAACAACTTCATGAAAATGCTTACCGAGTCGAGTCAGCGAATCAAACTGTCGTTCTTGCTCGGCTTGAGTTGCGCGTCCGATGAAAACCATGAATAGCGGAATCAACGGAATTGTGAAAACTAGGATGATCGAACTCAACGGATCCACTAGGAAGAAAACGGCAACGGTGATTGGCGTAACCAAAATGGCGTAGACGAAGTGAGGTAGGAACTTGCCGAAGTAGGCATCCAAGGCATCCAACCCCCTGGTCGTGAGAATGACTAACTCGGATGGTGAAACATCGCGATGCACGAACTCCTGCGCAAGGAGTTCTTTACGAAGTTGCATTTTGACTTCAACGCTGACTTTCGCTGCATACAACTCTTGAAAATAGGCAACAGCCACTTTGGTTGCCGCCCC
>JBEBAN010000024.1:0-16274 GCA_041158865.1 Actinomycetota bacterium | reverse complement strand
TTGTTTTTCTTGGTTCACGGGGGTCGCGATCCAAGTTATTTCGCTCGGTATTACCCGAACAAACCTCCGAAGAATCCCTTCTTCTTTTCTCCCTTAGGCTTTTCAGCCTTTGGCTCTTCCTTTGGTGCGGCAGCAGGTGCCGAACCTGTTACAACAGAAGCCTTGCCCGATTCGATCGCAGCGATGAATTCCGTTAGAACGTTTACGCCCTTGTCGCCACCGATAACCTTGGCAACACCTAGCTCGATGAATGGCTTGCCAGCGAAACGCTCGCGGCCCTTAACCTGAAGGTCAACAGCAAAAATGACGCCATCTGCGGCGTCAATTAGTTCCTGCTTCATTGGGTTGGTTCCGGCCGAACCCTGGGTTTCAACAGTGATCTCGTGACCTAGCTTCTTGGCTGCCTGCTCAAGGGCGGCCTGAGCCATATAGGTGTGGGCGATACCGGTGATGCATGCGGTTACTGCTACAAACTTCATTACTTCTGTACCTCGCTGGTTAGGGTTGCTGCAATTACAGCTGGGTTCTTTTCGGTTAAGAGTTCGTTACGGAAGTCTTCGTCCATGACCTTGTAGGCCAGAGTTCCTAGGATTTCTAGGTGTTCGCTGCCGCCGTTGGCTGGGGCTGCGATCAGGAAAATTAGGTTCGACTTGCCGTCTTCGGCGCCGAAGTCAACGCCGGTTGGGCTGGTGGCAACTGCGACGGAAGGAACGGTCACGTGCTCGCTCTGTGCGTGAGGGATTGCGATGCCGCCCTCAATGCCGGTTGGGAAGTGCTCTTCGCGCTTGGCTACGGCTTCCAAGTAGGCGTCGATGTTGGTGACGCGGCCCTCAGCAACAAGACGCTGGGCAAGCTGACGCGTTGCATCCGCCTTGTCGGTAGCAACTAGATCAATGATGACCATGTTGCTGGTTGTTACTGCATTACTCAATGGTGGTTCACTTTCTCGAGGTTGTTGATTCTCATGCCTCATTGCGTGAGTTTACCTTTTGAGTTACTCATCACACATTAGACCCGTCTTTGTTTTCTCAGGAAACAAACCGCTGAAAAGTAACCAAAAAGTGATAAACGCAAAATGGCTATATTTATTAGGTATAAATAGAGTTTCAAGAACATTTTTTGTTAGGGAGAGAAATGGCCACCTTCGAAGCAACCGTCACCGTTATTGATCCGATTGGTTTGCACGCTCGTCCTGCCAGCCAGATTGTTAAGCTGGTCAAAGACTCAGGCGTCACCGTGCTGATTGGTCGTGAGGGTGAGAACCTAGTGAAGGCTAACTCTCCGCTAATGCTTATGGCTCTAAAGATCAAGACCGGTGAAACTCTAAAGGTTTCGGTTGAGACCGAAGACGACGGCCAGGGCACTTCGATTGTTGCCGAGATCCAGGAATTCCTGAAGGGCTAGTGAACATGGGTGCTGTTCTTACCGGCCTAGGTGTAGGTCTCAATGCTGTGGCAGCACCGGTGTTCAAGGTTGCTCCGGCAGCCAAACTTCCTGAGTGGTCTAAGTCTGCTCTTGGCACCTCGGCTGAGTCTGAGATTCTGAAGCAGGCGATTGCGTCCGTTGCGGCCGACCTCGCTCGTCTCGGGGCTAACGCAGATGAAACTTCTGCCGAGATTTTTGAGGCACTAACTTTCCTTCTTGAAGATGAGTCACTGTTCGACATGGCCGTTGGCCACATGGACGAGGGTTGGGGAGCCGCTGCCGCCTACGGCACCGCGGTGAACGAGTTCGCTGAGATGCTGGCCGGTGACCCTGCTTTCGAAGAACGCATTGCCGACCTACAGGATTTATCGAAGCGAGTTCAAGCTTCAATTGCTGGTATCCACGTTGGTTTGGATCTTCCTTCCGAGGGCGAATTCGTAATCGTTGGTGAGGACTTCTCTCCTGCCGACACCGCTCAATTCACCAAGGCTGTGGTTGGAGTTATCACCATCAAGGGTGGTCCGACCTCACACACAGCAATCATTTGTCGTTCGCGTAGTATCCCTGCCGTGGTTTCGGTTGCTGGTGCTGATGAACTGGACAATGGTTCGGTCGTTTTGGTTGACCCGGTTGGCGACCGTGTTGTGATTGGTGGCGACTTGTCGCAGGCGACCAAGCCACTTGAGTTTGCGAACACCGGTGATGAGCCTTTGGTTCCGGTTCGCGCCAACATCGGTTCTCTTGAGGATGCCGAGGCTGCTGCTAAGACCGGTGCCGTTGGTGTTGGCTTGTTCCGCACCGAACTTCTTTACCTGAACGAAAGTTCGCAGCCTTCGGTTGAACGTCAGGGTGAGCTTTACGCATCGATCCTGGCTGCGGCTCCTGAAGGTCCGATCACGGTTCGTACCATCGACGCCGGTTCAGACAAGCCGGTTCCGTTCCTAAACATGCCTGAAGAGGAAAACCCTGCACTAGGTGTTCGCGGTTACCGTTTGATTCAGGATCACCGCTCTTTCATCGAAGATCAGTTAAAGGGTCTGGAGGCTGCTCGCGTTGCTACCGGTCGTGAAATCTGGGTGATGGCTCCGATGATTGCCACCGCTCAGGAAGCTGCTGAGTTCGCTGGCCTTGCTCGCTCGCTGGGTTCGTTCAAGGTTGGTGTGATGGTGGAGACGCCGTCCATCGCTGCTCTGCTTCCAGACCTTGAGGGAATCGTTGACTTCGTTTCTGTTGGAACCAACGACCTTTCGCAATACCTATATGCCGCCGACCGCATGAACCCATCACTGGGTGCCCTGCTAAACCCTTGGCAGCCTGGATTGATCCGCACGCTTGAGCGCATTGCTTCGCAGGCTAAGGCCGCTGGCATTTACTCGTCGGTTTGCGGTGAGAGCGCTTCGGATCCAGCGTTCGCTGTGTTGTTGGCTGGCCTTGGCTTCGACTCGGTTTCGTCTTCACGTTCCCAGGTTGATGCCGTGCGTTCAGCGCTGGCTGCCGTCAACGAGTCTCAGGCACAGGGCCTAGCTAAGGCTGTGTTGGCTTCGAAGAGCGCCGAAGACACTAAGAGCGCAGCCGTAGCCGCGCTCTCAGCGTTGTAAATTACCTTTAGTTAGTTAGCCAAACGGTTGAGTTCGCTGGAACTTTGCCGTCCACGATCTTGGCAGTGCTGAGAAGCACACGGCCCTTAGGAGCCTTGACTGGCTTGTTTCCGAAGTTGGTGAAACACTCCCAGCCATTCGGACGACGGAAGTGAAGGATGTTGCCATTGAGGTGGCGAATCCAGGTCAGCTCTTCGTTGGTGACCAACTGCTTACGAAGAGCCAGCGCCAGACGATAGAGGTTCAAGCTCGAGCCTTCGTCGTTGTTCTGGATCTCAACGTTTACATCTTTGAACCACTCAGGCTGAGGAAGGTGTGCTCCACCTGGGCCGAATCCGAAGGACGAACCCGTGGCGGTCCATGGCATTGGAACACGGCAGCCGTCGCGGCTGATCGAACCTTCGCTTCGGAACCACTGTGGATCCTGCATCTGGTCGCTAGGGATGTTTAGCGGTTCGTGAAGTCCAAGCTCTTCGCCTTGGTATAGGTAGGTGGAGCCAGGCAGGGCAAGGACCAGCATGGTTGCTGCCTTGGCTCTGGCCGAACCGAGCTCGAAGTTGATCTTGGTTTCGCGGTCTTTGCTTCTAAACCACTTTGGAAGATTCTTTAGCGACTCTTTGTCAAGACCGAAGCGGGTCGCGTGACGAATCACGTCGTGGTTCGAGAAAACCCAGGTGGTGCTGGAACCGAACGAGGCGGCTTCGTGAAGCTGGAAGTCGATGGTCTTCTGGAATACCTTGCGGTTCCATTCGGCGCCAAGTAGGTCGAAACCGAAGGCCTGGCCCAATCCCTCTTCGCTGGCGTAGGCAGCACGACGGTTCGGGTGAACCCAAGCTTCTGCTACGGCCACTCGTGGTGGGTCGTACTCGTTGAAAACCTTGCGCCAAGACTTGTAAATCTCGTGAACTTCGTCGCGGTCGAACAGGTCATCGGTGCCATCGTTCTTCATCACGCTGAGGTCGAAGCTGGTGCGGTTCGGAAGGTGACCGTCCTTTAGGTTCTTGGTTAGCGCGTGGGCTACGTCGATGCGGTAGCCGTCGACGCCACGGTCAGACCAGAACTTGATGGTCTTCAGGAAGTCTTCACGAACTTCAGGGTTGTTCCAGTTGAAGTCTGGCTGCTCCTTGGCGAACAAGTGCATGTACCACTGTCCCGGTGTGCCATCTGGTTCGGTGATGCGAGTCCAGCCGGTTGGGCCGAAGTGGCTGACCAATTCACTTGGACGGATTTCGCCATTCTCACCCTTTCCGTCGCGGAATATGTAGCGATCGCGCTCTGGCGATCCAGGGGCAGCGTTTAGTGCTTCCTGGAACCAGACGTGCTGGTCGCTCGAGTGGTTCGGCACGATGTCCACAAAGATTCGGATGCCGGCGGCGTGAAGTTTCTCGATCATTTCGTCGAACTCTGCGAGAGTTCCGATGCGAGGGTCAACGTCGCGGTAGTCGGCAACGTCGTAACCACCATCAGCAAGTTCCGAAGGGTAGTGCGGGCTTAGCCAAACGGCGTCGATTCCCAGCTGCTTTAGGTAGTCGACACGACTAATGATTCCCCGTAGGTCACCAATTCCATCTCCATTTGCATCAGCAAAGCTGCGGGGATAGATCTGGTAGACGACGGCTTGACGCCACCAATCTTTAGGGCCTTTTAGGAAAGTGTGCTCAGACATAAGAACAATCGTAAAGGAGTAAAAACTAAACTTGTGGCATGAGCTCTTCGCTGAGAAAAATCCTGGCCCCGGTTGCTGGCGGATTCGATTTCGCTTCGCGCGCCTCGGCCGCGGTGGCGCGAAGACTTCGTCCGGCCGTGAAGATAAATGACTACAAGTCGGATTCATCCTTCGCCGTGCTCTTTGATGGTTCGGTTACCGCGCTCTACCAGTTGAAGTTATGGCTTCCTGTGTTCGAGCAGGTTGGGAAACCGTTTGATGTGCTCCTAAGGAACCCTGCTCTGGTCGAGCCGGTTCGCAAACTCACCAAGGCGAAGGTTCACCTGTTCGACAAGTTTGAAACCATACCAAACAACAAAAACCTGAAGTTGATTTTCTACGTGAACAACTCCCCTTACAACTCGGACGCCGCAAAGTTCCCAGGCATCACACACGTGCAGTTGATGCACGGTGACAGTGAGAAGACCGCTTCGTTCAACCCAGTCACCGGAATGTTTACTAAGGTATGGGTTTCCGGTCAGGCGGCGGTCGATCGTTACGAACGTAACGGCGTGCTGATTCACCCTAAGAAATTCGTGCTGGTCGGTCGTCCGCAGTTGGAAGGCATCAAGCAGGCATCTGCCAAGACCCCGAAGCGCAAGACAGTTTTGATTGCCCCGACCTGGGGCGGCTCGGCTGATGGTGAGGTCTATACAAGTCTTGCTCTGGCACCTTCATACGCCCGCGACCTGATTCGCCTGGGTCACCGCGTGGTCTTTAGACCACATCCGTTCTCGCACCGCGACCCAGCCGATCGACTCATCATCGAGCAGGTCTGGTCACTGCTCGAGGCAGATGGCAAAGACCACCTTTATGGCCCAGCTGCGGAAGCGCAGCTCACCGTCACCGAATGCATCAACCTCTGCGATGTGATGATCAGCGACCTCTCTGGAATCGTGAGCGACTGGCTCTATTCGCTAAAGCCATTCCTTCTAGTGAGCATGGACGAGAGCACTGCTAAGTTCACTAAGCGCTACCCGATTGCCGAGGGGGCGACAGTGCTCACCCAAACCGATGGTCTTTCTGAGGAACTTCTCAACGACAACGCGAAACTGGCAGCGAAACGCAAGCAGGTACGCAGTTACTACATCGCCGGAGCCGATTCGGGCAAACCGTCGCAGCTCTTCATGAAGGCAACTAATGCAATTTTGGAATAGGGTCAAACGCCGTTCGTTCTATCGGGCCAATGGTAAGAACCTTCGTGAGCAGGCGCTGTTCGTTTCTTTCGGAGGCGCACAGGTCAGCGATTCTCCACTAGACATTTCGCTCGAACTTCAAAAGTCCAAGCCAAACCTGAAACTGATCTGGGCCGTGAAAAATGAAACTCAGGAAGTTCCGGCCGGAACCAAGAAAGTGATCGTTGGATCTGCCGCCTGGTTTACCGCACTCTCCAAGTCTCGCTACATCGTTACCAACAACAACCTGCCGATGTATTTCCGCAAGGCACCTGGCCAGATTTATCTACAGACCTGGCACGGAACTCCGCTAAAGCGAATCGGCAACGACATTCTTGAGAACAAGCTTTCAACCGCCTACAACAACGCGATGGCTCGTGAGGGTAAGTATTGGGACTATCTGATTTCCCCGAACGCCTTCTCCACCGAAATCTTCCCGAGAGCTTTCGGTTTCGCTGGTCGAGTACTTGAGATTGGTTATCCTCGCAATGACCGCCTGACCAATTCAGGTGTAGACGAACGAGCCCGTATCCGCACCAAGCTTGGAATCACCGACCCGAAGCAAACCGTGGTGCTCTACGCACCTACCTGGCGTGACTACTCGAAAGATGTGAACGGTAAGTGGGCTTCGGTCAATAATCTCGACGTCTCCAAACTCCCTAAGGACATTCGCGTCGTCTATCGCGGGCACTCCAACACCTCAGGCAGCGAACGCGTCCTTGGTGAGAATGTGATCGACGCCACAGCCTACCCAGATGTCACTGAGCTCTACCTTGCCGCAGACTTGCTAATTACCGACTACTCATCGGTGATGTTCGATTTCAGTGTGACCGGGAAACCCATCCTGTTCCTCTGCCCAGACCTAGAGGAATATGTGTCCACTCGAGGCTTCTACTTCGACTTTGCCAGCCTGGCTCCCGGGCCAATTCTCGCTTCGAGCAACGAAGTGGCCAAGGCCGTAAGCGATTTGCCTGCAGTGACCAAGAAATACGCCAAAAAGTATGCGGAATGGCGCCAGAAGTTTAATAACTTGGAAGATGGAAAGGCCTCCTCAAGAGTGGTCGCTACGGTGTTCCACGCCTAAACTTGAGGTTATGTCGCAACAGATTGTAATCCTTGCCGCCGGAATGGGCACCCGTCTTGCTCGTCCGCTTCCAAAGCCTCTAACCGAACTCCGCGATGGTCGTTCGATCATGAAACAGCAGATCGACAACATCGCCCAGGGTTTCGGCGACACCTACCGCCTAATGATCGTGGTTGGTTTCAAGTTGGAGGCCATCATCGAGCGCTTCCCTGAGGCAACCTTCGTTTACAACGAGCTTTACGACCAGACCAACACCTCGAAGTCGCTACTCAAGGCCCTCAAGGCTTCGAGCGACGGTGGCGTGCTTTGGATGAACGGCGACGTCGTTTACGACCCAGAGGTTCTAAACCGTGTGCAGCCACAGATCGCAGCCGGTCAGTCATTCGTCGTGGTCAATACCAGCAAGGTTTCCGATGAAGAGGTCAAGTACACCCTCGACGCGGACGGTTTCATCAACCAGCTCTCCAAGGTCGTCGAAGGCGGTCTAGGTGAAGCGGTTGGCATCAACTACGTTTCCGCAGAAGACAAGGCAAAGCTAATCAAGCGCCTTGACGAAGTTGGCGACCAGGACTACTTCGAGCGCGGCATCGAGGTTGCCATCGAGAACGACGGTCTAAAGTTCCAGGCCATCGACATCTCGGACCTCTACGCTATCGAGATCGACTTCGACGAAGACCTTCAGCGAGTAAACGAACTCTTCTAGGGGGTCCCATGCCTAACAACTTCAAGGTAACCAAGGCGCTGATTCCAGTTGCCGGTCTGGGAACCAGATTCCTACCTGCCACCAAGGCCATGCCTAAGGAAATGCTTCCACTGGTAGACAAGCCAGTCATTCAGTACGTCGTTGAAGAAGCGGTTGACACCGGCCTCACTGACATCCTGATGATCACCGGACGTAACAAGAGCGCTCTTGAAAACCACTTCGACCGCGTTGCCGAACTAGAGCAGACCCTGATCGCCAAGGGCGACGACGACCGCCTTGAGCAGGTTCAGGAATCGAGCGAGCTGGCAGACATCTACTACACCCGTCAGGGTGACCCTAAGGGTCTTGGGCACGCGGTTCTCACCGGGAAGCAGCACATCGGTGACAACTCGTTCGCGGTTCTCCTCGGTGACGACGTCATCGATGAACACGACCCGCTGCTAAAGCGCATGATCGAGGTTCACGAACAGACCGGTGACAACGTAATCGCACTTATGGTTGTGGACCCTAAAGACATCTCGATGTACGGATGTGCAGCGGTTACCAAAACCGAAAACAACGACGTCGTCATCGTCAACGACCTGGTTGAGAAGCCAAAGGTTGAAGAGGCTCCATCGAACCTCGCCGTAATCGGCCGCTACGTTCTTCGTCCGGAGATGTTCAGCCTGCTTGAGCAGACCAAGCCTGGCCGAGGTGGCGAGATCCAGTTGACCGATGCCCTCGAGGCGGCAGTCGCCAAGCCTGAGATTGCCGGCGGCGTGCGCGGTGTGGTCTTCACCGGAAACCGCTACGACACCGGAGACAAGGTTGGCTTCCTGAAGGCAGCGATGATCCTCGGCACCCGCCGTGAAGACATCGGCCCAGAGCTCTCGGCCTGGCTCAAAGAGTACGCCAAGACTCTCTAACCATGCTGGGCGCGATTCGTAAGCCTTTGGCCATGGTGGCAAACGCCATCCTGGACAATCAGCCAGCCGAAAACCTTCAGTACTCGTTTCACCTGGCATCCCTTCGCAAACTAGCAAGCAGGGTAATCAACGATTCCCTGCCGCTGGTCACCGTGGTGGTTCCGATCTACAACGTTGAGGCTTACCTCGAGGTGTGTCTGCTTAGCCTGGCCGCCCAAACTCATCGCAACGTGGCAGTGGTGATGGTTGACGATGGTAGCAAGGACGGCTCCGCCAAGATTGCGAAACGATTCGCCGCCGATTACCCCAACTTCACTCTGGTCTCGAAGCAAAACAACGGCCTGGGGGCTGCCCGCAACACCGGTGTTCAAGCAATCGGGAAATCGGATTGGCTACTGTTCGTTGACTCCGACGATGTGCTTCCGGTCGGAGCGATTGAGAACTACCTACAAATCGCCAACGCAGACAAGGTGCAGCTTGTAGTCGGCAACCCGATTCGGTTGATGGGTTTCAAGCGTCAGAGCAGAAGACCTGAGCTCTACAAAAAAGATCTTCACAAGACCACGCTTCACGACCACCCAGAATTCATGAGTGACGTCACCGCTTGGAACAAGCTGGTCTCTTACGAGTTCTGGGTTGGGAACGGTTTCCGGTTCCCAGAGAACGTGCTCTACGAAGACATGGCGGTGATGACCAAGCTTTACTTGCAGGCCGGCGTGTTCAGTTCGGCGAGCGCACCAAGCTACCTTTGGCGAGTGCGAACCGGCGACACCAAGTCGATCACCCAGAAACGGGCCGAGACTCGCAATCTGAACGATCGCATCAAAGCAATCCTGAACACCGTCGAAGTTCTAAAGAGCGACAGCAAACTGCTCTACGAATACGGTCGCATTGTTGCCACCCACGACCTCGGCTATTACATCCCGAGCATCAAGGAAACCGACCAGGCCTACTTCGACGCTCTTAGCGAGGCTGCAAATCGCGTTTTCAAGGAAACCGGCTTCAACGACTTCTCCTCATTGCAAGAAAAACCCCGCACTCTCATTTCGCTATTGCTAGCGGGAGATCGTGCGGGGCTTATCTCTAAGCTTTAACTTTCTATTTGGCGAGCAGAGCCTTTACTCGAGGCACCACTTCGGTGGCGTAAAGCTCGATGGATTTCATTGCTAGTTCGTGTGGCATCGGGCCGGTCACATACTTCATGTCAAAGCGTTGTGCTCCTACAGATTGAATGGCGTAGGCGATCTTTTTGGCTACGGTTGCTGGTGAACCAACGTAAAGCGAACCATGGTTGACCTCTTGGATGAAGTGGTCGATGCTCATCGGTCCCCAGCCGCGTTCGCGACCAATACGTCCGAAGCTAGTGGCATAGTTTGGCCATTGCTGCTCAAAGGCTTCGTCATCGGTTTCTGCAATGTGGCCTGGCGAGTGAATCGAGAGCGGAAGGTCCTGGTGACCGAAGTTCTTGAGTGACTCTCTATATAGACGTGCGAATGGTGCGAATCTCGCTGGGTCGCCTCCGATAATTGCGAGGGCCATTGGGATCTCGAGTCTGGCTGCGCGAACTACCGAGTCAGGGCTGCCACCAACGCCAACGCGGAGGCGAATGTTCTTGCCTTCGGTCTTTGGGTAGACCTGCTGGTTGTTTAGTTCTGAGCGGGTGGTTCCCTTCCAGGTCACCGGCTCCTCTTTTAGGAGTTCCTTGAGCAGTTCAAGTTTCTCCTCGAAGAGAACCTCGTAGTCCTGCATGCCGAAGCCGAAAAGTGGGAAAGATTCGATGAACGAGCCGCGACCGGCGGTGATCTCGGTGCGCCCGTTCGACATGGCATCGATGGTGGCGAATCGCTGGTAAAGGCGCACTGGATCGTCGCTAGAAAGTACGGTTACGCCGGTGCCGAGGATGATGTTTTTGGTGACGGTAGCGATTCCAGCGAGGAGGGTGTCTGGGGCGGAGACTGCGAAGTCGTCGCGGTGGTGTTCACCAACGTTGAAGTTACTCAAACCTAGTTCGTCGGCAAGCTTGGCTTGCTCAACTACGTTACGGATTACCTGTCCGGCGGAAAGTGGATTGCCTTCTAGGTCGTTCGACATGTCGCCGAAGGTGTCTAGGCCGAAAGTTACTTCTGTGTTGGTCATGCTTTAAGTAAACACCACCTTGACAGATTTATTCCAATTAGTCAGCAGCGGCCAGCTGACCGCAAGCGCCATCGATCTCTTTGCCTCGGGTGTCGCGAAGAGTGGTTGGAATGCCGGCCTTTTCAAGGCGGCGAACGAACTCGTTTGTGGCCTCAGGCGTACTGGCAGTCCATACCGAACCTGGGGTTGGGTTTAGCGGGATCGGGTTTACGTGAACCCAGCCCTTGCCGCGAGCGTTGAGTTTCTCGGCAAGTAAGTCGGCACGCCAGGCGTGGTCGTTCATGTCTCGGATAAGTGCGTATTCAATCGAAACTCGGCGGCCGGTTTTGTCGAAGTATTCTTTAGCGGCATCCAAGGCCTCGTCGACTTTCCACTTGGAGTTGACCGGAATCAATTCGTCGCGGAGCTGGTCGTCTGGGGCGTGAAGACTTAGGGCGAAGGTGACCGGAATCTGTTCGTCGGCAAGCTTCTTGATCGCAGGCACCAAACCAACGGTTGAAACTGTGATGTTGCGAGCGCTCATACCGAGGCCGTTTGGTTGTTCGGAAACCATGGTGCGAACCGCTCTCATCACGCGGGCGTAGTTGGCCATCGGCTCGCCCATCCCCATGAAAACGATGTTGCCAACGCGCTCTTCTCCGTTGCCGGTCTTCTTGCCACCCAGTTCTCCGTTCGCAATCGCCTTGTTGGCAGCCACGATCTGAGCAACGATTTCGGCAGTAGACATATTGCGGGTGAGGCCAGCCTGACCGGTGGCGCAGAACGGACAGTTCATGCCGCAGCCTGCCTGGCTCGAAACGCAGAGAGTAATGCGGTTTGGGTAACGCATCAAAACGGACTCAACCAGTGCGCCGTCGAACAGCTTCCAAAGGAACTTAATGGTGTCGCCCTTGTCGGTTTGAAGACGCTTCACCTCGGTAAGCAGCGGAGGGAAAAGTTCGGAGACCAGCTTCTCCTTGCCGTCCTTCGGAAGATCGGTCATGTCGTTTGCGTCGTCGGTGTAGTGAACGAAATAGTGGTTTGCGAGCTGCTTCGCGCGGAACGCTGGGAAACCGAGCTCCTTGACCTTCTCGATGCGCTCTTCTTCGGTTAGATCAACGAAGTGAACTGGCGGCTGGCCTCGGCGCTTTTGGGTGAACTCGAGCAATGGCCTACCATCTGGGCCAAGCTTTTGTTTCCAGCCCTCTGTGCGGGGCCGAACCTGCTTCTCGTTCACCGTCCTAGTTTAGTTTTCTATACGATTGAAAAAGACTTTTTAAAAGAGAGGTGGAGTCATGGCTGGTTCAAGCATTTTGGTTTACGCGGAGCGTGTTGGTGGAAATCTTGGCGAAATCGAGAAGCTTCTAAAAGGCCCGCTAAAGGACTTCGAAGGAATTCACGTACTGCCGTTCTTCCACCCATACGATGGCGACGACGCCGGCTTCGACCCAATCGACCACAAGATCGTTGACCCACGCCTCGGTGACTGGTCAGACTTCAAGCGCATCTCGGAGACTCACGAGTTGACCGCCGACCTGATCGTGAACCACTCATCGAACCTTTCTCCAGAGTTCCTTGACTGGCAGGAGAAGGGCGACGCTTCCGAGTACGCCGGGCTGTTCCTAACCTTCGATGTGGTTTTCCCTAATGGTGGCACCGAGGACGGAATTACATCGTTCTACCGACCACGTCCTGGTCTGCCATTCACCGCTTACGAGGTCGATGGTCGTCGCCGTTTGGTTTGGACCACCTTCATGCCGTCGCAGGTAGACATTGACATCAAGCACCCAGCCGGTCAGAAGTACCTGCGCTCGGTGCTGGACGCTCTGGCTTCCGGTGGTGTCAAGGTAATTCGCCTAGATGCCGTTGGCTACGCGGTGAAGACTCCTGGCACCGACTCGTTCATGACTACAGAGACTCTTGAATTCGTTGAGGAAATTACCGAGCTGATTCACTCCTACGGAATGCGCGTGCTGGTTGAAGTTCACGCCCACTACACCCAGCAGCAGGCAATTGCACCGCTGGTTGACCTGATTTACGACTTCCAGACCGCTCCGCTACTACTGCACTCGTTCTTCACCGGAACCGTGGACAAACTAGACCTCTGGTTCCAGCAGCGTCCGACGAACTGCCTCAACGTTCTAGACACCCACGACGGCTATGGCGTGATTGACGCAGGGCCGATCAACGGTAAGCCTGGTCTGATTAGCCAAGACGACATGGCTTTCATCTTCGAGAAGGCCGCCGAGAACACCGACGGTCACTCAGACATTGCCAGCGTGGTTCCTCAGTGGTTCACCCTGCCTCACCAGATCAACGCGACCCTGCCAAACATCTTGGCCAATGACACCGCTTACTTCATCAGCCGTGCCGTGCAGTTCATCCTGCCTGGTGAGCCACAGGTTTACTACGTTGGCTTGTTCAACGGTATGGACGACCAGGCCCTGTTCCGCGAGAGCGGCCAGGGACGCGATGTGAACCGCCACAACTACACCCCGCTTGAGATCGAGAACGCTCTAAAGCAGCCGGTGGTTCAGGCGATTATCGCTCTGGCTCGCCTGCGCAAGCACGATGCCTTCGAGGGTCAGTTCGCTTGGGCGGTAAACGGTGCCGACAACCTAAGCATGGGTTGGAAGAACGGATCGAACGAGCTCACCCTTGAGTTTGTGACCAAGGTTGGTGCTCCATCGTTCGTGATTGAGGTTGTGACCGATGGCGTTGCTCGGAAGTTTGCCTCGATTGAAGAGTTCGCGAGCTACCAGTAAATCTTTACGTAGCTAGTTGAACTAGCCGCGTTGAAAAGGTCGTTGCCCGCATAGGCTGTGGTGACCTTGTAAGTGCCCCGATACTTCGGCGCATAGATGGTCTTGCTCGCTACCCCACTCGAGTTAGTGGTGAGCGTGTAGGTCTTCTTATTGAAAACCAATCTGACCGTACGGTTTGCCATCGGTGTGCCAAGTGCGGTCTTGAGTGTTGCCTTCAAGGTCATGGTTCGATTTGGTTTGGCACTCTTGGTTCCGGTGTAGGCCGAGTTGCTGTTGGCTTTCTCGAACGAGCATGGCACGTTCACATCTAGATTGGTTGCGACGTCGATGTATTGAACGCGAGTCTCCGGGCCACCCGTGAATCCTGGCTGCGAAACGCACTGATTGATGGCAGCCTGTTCACCGTCTTCGCCGACCGCCATCCAGGTTTCGTGATCAGAAAACGCGGTACTGCCACCGGTAATCGCCTGCCAGTGACTGGTAACCGAGTAGATTCCGATGCGGGCAACCTTGGCAACCGATTCAAAGTAGTACATCGCACCCTGTAGATTCGCGACGTTTAGCTTCTGGGCAGCAGACACTGAAAGCCAGGCATCGGATGGCAGGTTATTATCGAGGCCACGCCAGCTATTCACGCGCTCAACATCCAACCACCAGGTTCTGCTCTTTAGATCCGTCCAACCCTGTGCATCGAAAACCGCTTTGGCACGGGCATAAGAGTCAGCGGCACCACGATAACCGTAGAGGAAGGCGCAGGCTGTCGAGTTTTTGTTCGAGGTGTAACAGGTTTTCCCCGCGACCGTGCCAGAGGTATAGCGTTGCGAAAGAACCGGTCCTGGGTTTCCGGTGTTTACATAGAGTTCGGCGTTCGGCCCAGCCCAAACCAGCTGCTCGGTAAGACACGGGTTGGTGGAGTACAGCAGGCCACCGGTGACTCCAACCACCTTGAAAGCTCCGTCGGTAGGAAGTGTCTGCAAGCTGGAACATTGCGGCCAAGAAACGTCATAGCCGTAGTTAGCCTGGGCCGCGCGGGCTGGTGTGGCCACTGCGGTAAGCGCTAGTGCAATCAATGCCCCGAGTAACTTCTTCATATGTTTCCAGTTTCGAACATTAACCTGAGAGTTTTTTGTGAGGCATTAGGTTTGAGACATGGACGCAAAACAGATTGACGAATTCCTTGCTTCGCGAAACACCACCCGAGATTTCTTATCGAAGCCGGTCAGTGAGCAACTCATCGACGAAGTGATCTCGGCCGGTCTCACATCGCCGTCGTGGTCTAACACTCGACCGATCAAGGTTGCCGTGGCGACCGGTGAGATTCGCGACCGAATTAGCTCGGAATTCATGCGTCGTGGCAAGAAGGCCACTCTGCTTTCCCGCTCGAAGAAGGGCCGCCTGAAGCTGTTTCTTACCCGAGACGGAATGCCAACCAGCAACCCGATCATCGCCAAGCCTTACGTAGACGAACTACTGGTTCGCTCGCGCAAGGTTGGAATGGCTCTTTACTCGTTCATGGGAATTGATCGCAAAGACTTTGCCGCCAGAGATGCCCATTGGTTCCGTAACTACGAATTCTTCGGTGCTCCGGTTGAATTATTCATCTTCAACCACAAGAGCCTCGGCAAGTATTCGGCAAACGATGCCGGAATGTTTGTGATGAACCTGATGCTCGGAGCCAAGGCTCGCGGTCTCGGAACCTGTGCTCAGGGCGTGATGGGTGTTTACGAAGACATCATTCGTAAGGAATTCGATATTCCTGAAGAGTACGAATTGATGTACGGCGTTGCCCTTGGTTACCCAACCGATGCCGTGGTCAACAAGTTTGCAGCACCCCGCTACGAGCCAATTGACGTAAAGGTAAAGCCAAAGGCTAACTGAAAATCCAGCCCTCTGGCTTGAATAAGGTCTTTTCGATCTGTTCGATTCGAGCCGAGTTGGTGACCTTTATCTCGTGGTACGCAATGAGGTTGTGGTCGATTGGGTCTTTTCCGGTCGCGTGGTCCAGAAGCAGGATGTGCTTGGCTGCGGTGTAACGAAGTCCGAAGTCGTTCTCGCGCATATGTGCGGTGTAGTAAAGCTCCTTGAAGCGTCCACGCTCTAGAACCTTGCGAACGAAACCGCCGGAAGGTACATAAACAACACGGTACTTGCCGCGCAATTTTGCATCTCGGAGGGTTTTATTCAAGGCGGCAACCATTACCGAAAGATTGCTGATCATGAGCACGGTCTTTTCGCCCTTTGCTGGTGCAGGCAGTCCCGCAAGCTTTAGCGGCTTCGACGAGAAGTGGTAAATCAAACTGCGCTCGGTGAAGGACTTACCGGTCAAAGCATTGTGGATGCTCTTCTTCGCGAACTTAGAGAGGCGGGCTTTGAGACTTGGCTTGTTTTGCGGTGCCGCGGAAGTCTGGGCTGTCGTGGCAACAGTGAATTCGAACTTTGGCTTGGAGCCGAAGCGTGCCTTCCAACCTTTCACCAGGCTCAAGGTCTCGGTAATGAATAACTCATTGCCCTTGGCATCTGAAGGGTCTGAGTAGTAACGCTTACGCCAACTTTCGTGGGACGCCTTGGTTGCTTCGTCCTGGGATTCGAAGTTCAAGCGATCAATAATCTGCGGAACATCTTTTGGCTCAAGCAGATCGAAGGCGCCAAGCAGACCGGTCTCATATATCCAGGCGTTTGGGTGAGGAGGTTTGGTAACGACCAGTGGCTTACCGGTTGCTAGCCAGTCGTAGGCAACGGCCGAAACGTCGGTGATCATGATGTCGGCATAGCCAAGCTGCCAGCCGAATGGTGAGGTGT
>JBEBAN010000023.1:0-16484 GCA_041158865.1 Actinomycetota bacterium | reverse complement strand
ATCTAGAGACTGCTATTGATAAGTACAACGCTTCCCTGCCTAACCTTGACTCATTCATCATTCCTGGCGGTTCAGGGCTGGCTGCAGGGCTTCATTTGGCTCGTACCGTGGTTCGTAGGGCCGAGCGTGCGGTCTGGCATGCGCATTCCTCACACTCGGATGTTTCGCTGGTTTGTGCGGTTTACCTGAATCGTCTATCGGACTTGTTGTTTGTGTTGGCTCGAGTTGCCAATGTTCCTCATGGTGGGGATGTTAAGTGGGTTCCTGCCGAGAGCCGCAATGTCTGACGTTTTGATGGCCGTAGGGCTCGTACTCTTGGTGTTGTTCGCGATTCTCTTCTTTTCGGGTAGAGATCGAAAACCAGGACGAAAACGTCCCAAAGGGCTTGCCGGCGCCATCGGCATTTTCAATGAGCTCTATCACCCATCGGCAGCCAATGCCGCAATTATTGTTGAAGAGCAGAAGAAAGCTCGAAAACAAGCCGGCAACACAGACAAAAAGAAACCCCAGTCAAAATGACCGGGGTTTCTTTCTTTGAGTTTTGTTAGACCAGCTCGGCGTGACGAGCAACGATGGTTACAACATCGTGCTCAACCGAAAGGAAGCCGTCCTCGGCGTTAGCGGTTAGCTTGTCGCCGTCGGTAAGGGTAATGCGGACCTCGCCAGACGACAGGATCGCAAGCATAGGCTCGTGACCTGCTAGAAGACCAATTTCGCCTTCTACAGTCTTGGCGATAACCATCTTGGCGTCACCGGTCCAGACTGCCTTGTCGGCAGCCACCAGTTCGACGCGAAGAGTCTTTTCCGACATCTTTACTTACCGGTTTCCTTCTGGATGCGGTCCCAGTTAGCCATAACCATGTCCAAGCCACCAACGTTGAAGAAGGCCTGCTCAGCGATGTGGTCTAGGTCACCGTCGGCGATGGCCTTGAAGCCCTCGATGGTGTCCTTTAGAGGAACGGTCGAACCCTTAACACCGGTGAACTTCTCAGCCATGTAGGTGTTCTGCGATAGGAACTGCTGGATGCGACGGGCACGCGATACAGTGACCTTGTCCTCTTCAGAAAGCTCCTCAACACCAAGGATGGCGATGATTTCCTGAAGTTCCTTGTTCTTCTGCAGGATGGCCTTGACGCGGGTCGCGGTCTCGTAGTGGTCCGCTGCGATGTAGCGAGGGTCCAAGATACGCGAGGTCGAGGTCAGTGGGTCGATAGCTGGGTACAGACCCTTCGAAGCAATTTCACGGCTTAGCTCAGTGGTTGCGTCCAAGTGAGCGAAGGTGGTTGCTGGGGCTGGGTCGGTGTAGTCGTCAGCAGGAACGTAGATCGCCTGTAGCGACGTGATCGAGTGACCACGGGTCGAGGTGATGCGCTCCTGAAGTAGACCCATCTCATCGGCAAGGTTCGGCTGGTAACCTACGGCCGAAGGCATACGGCCTAGAAGGGTCGAAACCTCAGAACCTGCCTGGGTGAAACGGAAGATGTTGTCGATGAACAGTAGAACGTCCTGCTTCTGAACATCGCGGAAGTACTCCGCCATGGTTAGAGCCGAAAGAGCTACACGAAGACGGGTGCCTGGTGGCTCATCCATCTGACCGAACACGAGAGCGGTCTTGTCGATAACGCCAGACTCGGTCATTTCGTCGATAAGGTCGTTACCTTCACGGGTACGCTCACCAACACCAGCGAACACCGATACACCGTCGTGGTCTTCTGCCACACGGTAGATCATTTCCTGGATTAGAACGGTCTTACCAACACCAGCACCACCGAATAGACCAATCTTTCCACCCTGTACGTACGGGGTTAGAAGGTCGATCGACTTGATACCGGTCTCGAACATCTGGGTCTTCGACTCAAGCTGGTCGAATGCAGGAGGCTGACGGTGAATCGGCCAAGTCTCCTTGACGGTGATTTTCTCGCCTGGCTTGCCGTTTAGGACTTCACCAACAACGTTGAAAACCTTACCCTTGGTGACGTCACCAACAGGCACCGAGATTGGTGCGCCGGTGTCTGCTACCTCGCCACCACGGACTAGACCATCGGTTGGCTTTAGAGCGATGGCACGAACCAGGTCGTCACCGAGGTGCTGAGCAACCTCTAGGGTCAGAGTGGTCTTCTCGCCGTTCAGGTCGATGACAGTGGTCAGAGCGTTGTAGATCTCTGGGATGGCATCGTGTGGGAACTCGATGTCAACAACCGGACCGGTAACGCGGGCAATACGGCCCACTCCGGTGCTCTTAGCTGACTTCTTCTTAGTCTCGGCCATGTCTCTTTCTTTCTCTTAATCTTCTTCGACGGTGGCAAGTGCGTCTGCGCCACCAACGATTTCGGAAATCTGCTGGGTAATCTCCGACTGACGAGCTGCGTTCGATAGTCGGGTGTAGTTCTTGATTAGCTTGTCGGCGTTGTCGGTTGCCGACTTCATTGCCTTCTGACGGGCGGCGTGCTCGGAAGCAGCCGACTGCAGCATGGCGTTGAAGATCTTGCTTTCGATGTAGACCGGAAGCAGTGCGTCTAGCACCTTGCTGGCGTCTGGTTCGAATTCGTATAGCGGGAAGACTTCATCAGAAGCTGGTGCCTCTTCGCCTTCAACAACCTCAAGAGGTAGTAGACGAATGGTCTCTGGCTCCTGCGAGATCATTGAGATGAACTTGTTGAAGATCACGTGGATCTCGTCTACGCCACCCTCGGCTGCTTCACGAGTGAAGTACTCGAGGACGGTGTCAGCGATTTCCTTGGCGGTGTCAACCTGAGGTAGGTCGGTGCCACCAATCCACTGCTTCTCGCTGCCACGACGACGGAAGTTGAAGAAGCTAACTGCCTTACGACCAACCAGGAAGTAAACAACTTCCTTGCCCTCTTCGGTCAGTTTGGTGGTTAGAGCTTCGGCTTCCTTCAAAACGTTTGAAGAGAAAGCACCGGCCAGACCACGGTCTGAGGTGAAGATGACCACTGCAGCGCGCTCAATCTTGGCAGGCTCGGTGGTTAGTGGGTGGTCGATGTTCGAGTAGGTTGCTACAGCCGAAACTGCACGGGTTACCGCGCGGGCGTATGGTGCCGAAGCAGCCACACGTGCCTGCGCCTTCGCGATACGCGAAGCCGAGATCAGCTCCATGGCGCGAGTGATCTTCTTAGTCGTCTGGGCAGACTTGATTTTCTGCCTATAGACGCGAAGTTGCGCTCCCATTAGTTACCTTGTCTCTACTTCTCTTGCAGTTACTTCTTGCGCTTCTGCTTAACGATCTTTTCCTGCTCTACCTCTTCGGCAGCAAGAGCTTCCTCTTTAGCTGAAGTGTGTAGTGCGCCGCCGCCCTTGGTCTGGAACGACTTCTTGAAGGTTGCTACAGCCTTCTCGAGTTCCGCCTTGGTGTCGTCGGTGAGGTTTGAGGTCTCACGGATGGTGTCAAGAACCTTGGTGTTGCGGCGAAGGTGCTCTAGAAGTTCCTTCTCGAAACGAAGGATGTCTTCTACAGGAACCTCGTCGAGCTTGCCGGTGGTACCTGCCCAGATCGATACTGTCTGCTCTTCAACAGGGTATGGCGAGTACTGTGGCTGCTTTAGAAGTTCCATCAGACGTGCACCACGAGCTAGCTGCTGACGCGATGCAGCATCCAGGTCCGAAGCGAACATTGCGAATGCCTCTAGTGCGCGGTACTGAGCTAGCTCTAGCTTCAAGGTACCTGAAACGCCCTTGATGCTCTTTAGCTGTGCAGCACCACCAACACGGGAAACCGAGATACCTACGTCGATAGCTGGACGCTGGTTCGAGTTGAACAGGTCCGACTGAAGGAAGATCTGGCCGTCGGTGATCGAGATCACGTTGGTCGGGATGTAAGCCGAAACGTCGTTTGCCTTGGTCTCGATGATTGGTAGACCGGTCATCGAACCGCCGCCTAGCTCGTCGTTTAGCTTGGCACAACGCTCAAGTAGACGGGAGTGTAGGTAGAAAACGTCACCTGGGTAAGCTTCGCGGCCTGGTGGGCGACGAAGAAGTAGCGATACGGCACGGTAAGCCTCGGCCTGCTTCGATAGGTCATCGAAAATGATGAGGACGTGCTTGCCACCGTACATCCAGTGCTGACCAATGGCCGAACCGGTGTAAGGAGCTAGGTACTTGAAGCCTGCTGGGTCTGAAGCAGGAGAAGCCACGATGGTGGTGTACTCCATTGCGCCGGCCTCTTCCAAAGCGCCCTTTACAGCGGCGATGGTCGAACCCTTCTGACCGATTGCTACGTAGATGCAGCGAACCTGCTTCTTTGGGTCACCCGAAGCCCAGTTGGCCTTCTGGTTGATGATGGTGTCAACTGCGATAGCAGTCTTACCGGTCTGGCGGTCACCAATGATTAGCTGACGCTGTCCGCGGCCAACAGGGATCATGGCGTCGATTGCCTTGATACCTGTCTGTAGTGGCTCGTGAACCGACTTACGGGCCATAACACCAGGAGCCTGAAGCTCTAGAGCACGGCGGCCTTCAGCATTGATGTCACCCTGACCGTCGATTGGGTTACCCAGTGGGTCAACCACACGACCGAGGAACTTGTCGCCAACAGGTACCGAAAGAACTTCACCGGTGCGGTGAACTTCCATGCCCTCTTCGATGCCCTCGAAGTTACCGAGAACAACGGTACCGATCTCGCGCTCGTCGAGGTTTAGAGCTAGACCTAGAGTGCCATCGGCAAACTTTAGTAGCTCGTTGGCCATTGCACCTGGCAGGCCTTCGACGTGAGCAATACCGTCACCGGCGTCGATTACGTGACCGACTTCGGTGCGCTTGGCCTTGTCAGCCTCGTAAGAGCTAACGAAACCCTTTAGGGCATCGCGAATCTCGTTCGGGCTAATCTTTAGATCTGCCATCTCGTGTTCCTCTTTTTTCTGTCAATGAGCTCTAGGCGAGCTGCATCTTGGCTTGGTTTAGACGGGCAACAACGCTGCCGTCGATGATTTGTCCGGAAACCTGTACTTTCACACCACCGAGGATGCTTGGGTCGATTTCCACGTTCAGGTTGATTTCCTGACCGTAAGTCTTTGCGAGCAACTGCTCGAGTTTGTCCTGCTGGCTCTTCGATAGCGCGGCTGCAACGGTGACGTTGGCAACCAGACGCGATGCGTACTCAGAAACCTGCTTGATGAAGCCTTCTAGGACGACGGCAAGACGGACGGTTCGCGAGGCAATAACAGCGTTGCGAAGAAGCAGTGCGGTTCCCGCGCTGACCTTCTTAGCTGCCAGCGAGTCGATCAGTGCAATCTTCGAGTCAAGCGGAGCCTGACGGGAAGAGAATGCGCTCTGAAGGTCGCGGTCAGAAGCCAGGGTCTGGGTAAATCCGAATAGTTCGGTTTCCAGCTCCCCGAGCTTCTTGTCCTTTGCTGCGATAGCGGCAACGGTGTAAACACCGAGCTGGGTGAAGGCAGAGACTAGGTCTCCACCCTTCGACCAGCGGTATCCCGAAAGGGTGTTAGCGAACTCAAGGGCGTCCTTAGAAACTGCTTTGCCGAAAACGGCCTGCAGTGCTCCGGCCTTGGCGGCCTTCTCTCCGGAAGGGTCCGAGAGAATGTTGCGCAACTGTACCGATGAGCCAATGGCTGCACCGATACCGAAGATCTCTTCGGCGAACTTGAGGTCGACTTTGGCGAGCTTAGGAGCTAATGCTTCCTTAGCCTGAGCCAGTGCCTGACGGGTTGAACTTGCCATTACTTCTTCTTGCCTGCCTTTTCGCCGGCTTCAAGCTCAGCGAGGAAGTCGTCGACAACCTTGTTTGCTACCTTGTCGCTGGCCAGGCTGGCACCAACCACGCGCTCGGCGAGGTCGATTGCCAATGAGCCAACTTCGGCACGTAGCGAGACTAGCGCTGCCTGACGTTCTGCTTCAATCTGCTGCTTTGCGGTCGCGGTGATGCGGGCTGCCTCAAGCGAGGCCTGCTCCTTCAACTCGGCAAGGATGGCTACACCCTCGGCACGTGCTGCTTCGCGAATCGCGGAGGCTTCGGCGCGGGAGTTCTCCTGAGCCTCGGCAATGTCAGCGGTCTTTTGAGCCACCTCGGCCTGAATGCGCTCGGCTTCTGCCAAACGACCTTCAATGGCCTCGGTTCTGGCGTCTAGGGTCTTCTTGAAGTTTGGAAGAACCTTGATCCAGAAGAAAACAAGAAGGATAAAGAAGACGACCGACGACCAGACAAGGTCATAAATCTCAGGTACGAGCGGATTCTTTGCTGCCTCACCGGCAGCCTCCGTCGCAAGAATGAGAGGGGTCATTGCTTAAGTCCTGACTTTGCTTAGGCGAAGATGAATGGGGTTGCTAGACCGATTAGAGCTAGAGCTTCGGTGAAAGCAATACCAAGCCACATGGTGACCTGTAGCTTCGAAGCTAGTTCTGGCTGGCGAGCGATCGATTCGATGGTCTTCGAAACTACTAGACCTACACCGATGCCTGGGCCTACAGCTGCTAGACCGTAGCCGATTACTGCTAGGTTGCCGGTTAGTTCGGCGATGTTGTTAACGTCCACTTGTTATTTCCCTTCCGTGGTTTGAAGCTCGCGGTTGCTAGCCTCTAGTGCTCATCCGCCATGGCCAACTGAATGTAGACCGTGGTCAGAAGAGTAAATACATAAGCCTGTAGGAATGCCACCAAGATCTCAAAGAGGGTGAAGGCAAAGCCGAACAGGAAAGTTCCGGCACCGAATAGGCGCATCAAACCATCGACCTGAGTCGAGGTAAAGAAGAACCAGGTTGCCGAGAAACAAAGCACCAATAGCAAGTGGCCGGCGATCATGTTCATCATGAGACGCAGAGCCAAGGTTACTGGGCGAAGAATGAAGGTCGAGAGGAACTCGATTGGGGTTACCAAAAGGTAGAAGGCTGGTGGAACGCCGGCTGGGAACAACGAAGCGGTGAAGAAATGCATTCCGTGCTTCTTGATACCCGCATAGATGAAGGTCACGTAAGCGGCAAGTGCCATAAGCAATGGAAGACCGATGACCGAGGTACCGGCAATGTTCAGCGCCGGGATGATACCGGTGATGTTCATTCCGAAGACGGTGAAGAAGATGGTGGTTAGTAGCGGAAGGAAGCGGTCGCCGTCCTTCTTACCAAGCTGTTCGTGAGCAATGCTGGTGCGAACGAAGTTCAGGGAGATTTCGCCCATTAGCTGGAAGCGGCTTGGAACTACCTGGCCGGTCTTGTACGCCTTCTTGAAGGTTCCAGTCCAGAGGGTAAACACAACCAAAAGCAGGGTCATAACGATCAGACGAATCATCATGATTCGGTTTAGCTCGAATGGGGTGCCCTCGAAAAGAATCGCTTCCGGGAAAAACTCACCGATTGTAGGAGCGTGGAATCCGTCCTCGGAGCCTGAAGTCTCAGACGAGGCAATCAGTGGAACTAGATTCAACAGAGCAAACTCCTGCGTTCACGTGCGGTCAACAACCCCTAAAGTCTAACAACAAAAAGTGGGTCGAAACAGCCTAAAAGCCTAAGACACGGCAGGGATTTTTGACTTTGTGACCACCACGGCGTCAACCACTAGAGATCCCAGGACAGAAGCCACCAAAGTTGCGAAAACCGCTACTCCGTTTAACCCTGCGATGGACTTCAAAATACTGATGGCAAGGACGAACAGAACCAGCTTCAATATCCAGCCACCGAGTACTACTCCGTAGAAACCTCCGAGGCTGAGCTTGCTACCAACCAAGACGGAAATCGCGGTAAGACTTACGAAAATCAAAGCAATGGTAGCTCCGGCGAGGGCACCGAACAGCCCAGGCAGCCCAGCTGCGTAGAAGCCAATGACACCGCCAAGCACGGCGATGGACGCAATCAGCAGCGAACCGAGTTTCAGAACCTTAGTGAAAACAGACTGAGCGTTATCGAACTTCAATTGGCTTCCTTCTTAAGTCGCTTTGCGATAACTGGCCAAGCCGTGTAGGTCAACGCCGCTACCAGGCCGATTCCGGCAAAGGCTAGGGCGACCTCCATTGGCGTCAGGAACAGCAATAGGCAGGTAGCCGAGATCAGGGTGGTCCATACGTAGAACACGATTACCGAACCGAGGTGGCCGTGACCGAAGTCTTGCATGCGGTGGTGAAGGTGTTGGCGGTCGGCGGCAAACGGCGACTTACCAGCGCGCAAACGACGGAACACCGCGAGAGTGAAATCGAGTAGCGGCAAGATCAGGATGGCTACCGGCAGGATCATCGGTAGGAAGGCTGGAACCAAGTTGGTCTGCTCCATGAAGGCTGGGTCGAGTTGACCAGTTACCGACAGTGCCGAGGTAGTCATAAGCAAGGCGAGCATCAGCGCTCCGGAGTCACCCATGAAGATCTTGGCTGGGCGCCAGTTATGAGGCAGGAATCCCACACACATACCAATCACGATTGCCGAGATCAGCGACGCCAGCGAGAAGTAGTTGCTCGGGGTAGTCTTCTGAGCCAGCAGGTAGCTGTAGACGAAGAACGTGCTGGTACCGATTAGAACCACACCGGCGACGAGTCCGTCCAAGCCGTCGATAAAATTTACCGCGTTCATAATCAGGACCGTTAGGAAGACGCTGACGAAGAAAGACATACCAAACGAGCCGATGGTAAGCCCACCGATTGGAAGCGAGACGATCTGAACGCCCTGCCAGGCGAGGATGCCCGCTGCCACGAATTGACCGGCCAACTTGATGGTCCAGTCCAGGTCGTAGACGTCATCCAGCGCGCCGAGGATGGCAATGATGCTGGCAGCAATCACGACACCGAGAATCGGGCCGCCCTGAACGAAGACCGACTTGAACCAGCCGAGACTTCCGGCGATGGCCATGGCAACCAGAAAGCCGGCGAACATGCCGAGACCTCCGAGGCGAGGGGTTGGAACCGAGTGGGAGTCGCGGTCTCGGATCTCTGGGTAAATCTTGTACTTGCGAGTGATCTTGATCACGAAGAAGGTGGCAACCCAGGTCACCACCGCCGTGATCGCGATCATCAAAAGGTAGGCGCGCATTTTTAGTTAGCTCTCTACCTTCGCGTCGTCGCCGACCAGCTCGGTGATTTCGGCAACCGATATGACTCCAACACGAACGACGCGAACCACGCCGTCCTCGGTTAGGTCAACGATGGTTGAAGGGGTGCCCGCGGCAGCCTGGCCACCGTCTAGGTAAACCGGCACCTTGTCGCCAAAATACTTTTCGGCTTCGTCCACGTTGTTAGCGGCTGGCTCACCAGTTAGGTTTGCGCTGGAAACCGCGAGCGGGCCAACTTCCTTGAGCAGTGCAAGGGCAAGTTCGTTGTTTGGCATGCGCAGCGCTACGGTGCCCTTGGTATCGCCGAGGTCCCAGCTGAGGCTGGCCTGCGCACGAAGAATGATGGTGAGCGCGCCTGGCCAGAACTTCTCGGCCAGCTTGAAAGCGAGCGCCGGTGGGTTATCGGTAAGTGCGCGCAAAGTATCGAGGCTAGGAATCAGAACCGGTGGTGGCGACTGCCGTCCGCGTCCCTTGGTTTCAAGAAGTTTTGCCACGGCGTGGGCGCTGAATGCGTCGCAGCCAATTCCGTACACGGTGTCGGTAGGAAGAACAACTACCCCAGCGCGACCGATGGTCTGCTTAGCCTGACGCATGCCGTCTAGAAGTTCTGTGGTTGATGAGCAATCGAAACGCATGAGAACCTCCTAAAACGCTTTCACTGCGCTGACCGCGCGATCACGACCAGACAAATCCTTGTGAGAGCGAACCTGTTTCCAGCCACCCTCCACAAGCAAGTCTGCCACGACTCCGGCCTGGTTGTCTGCGTGTTCAACGACTAGGAACCCTCCTGGTACCAGAAGTTCCAAGGCTCTGCGACTAACCACATGCATAACATCCATGCCGTCCTCTCCCCCGTAAAGCGCGAGTGCAGGGTCGTGTTCACGAACCTCAATGTCGCGTGGGATGGCGCCCACCGGGATATAAGGAGGATTGCTGATTACTACCGAAACCTTGCCAATGAGTTCGGTGAACTCGGAGTCGTCGGCAATGTCACCCATGGTGAGGTTTACCGCATTGCCATAGGCTGCGATGTTCTCGCGAAGATAACTTTCCGATTCAGGGTTTAGTTCCCAGGCGTAAACCTTGGAGTTTGGAACCTCGGTTGCCATAGCAATCGCGATGGCTCCCGATCCCGTGCAGAGGTCAACCGCAATCGGTTCGCCAGGTACCGCACGAAGAGCCTGGATCGCTAGCTCCGCTACGCTCTCGGTTTCTGGCCTTGGAATGAACACACCCTTGCCAACCTTTAATTCGAGATTGCGGAAGTAACCCTTGCCGGTCAGGTGCTGAAGCGGCAGGCGCTCGGCACGCTTGGTGGCTAGTGCCTCAAATTCTTGTAATTCGTCTTCTGTGAGTTCGCGTCCAACAATCAGATCGCTCTGGATTGAACCTCTTGAAGAGCCTAGGACGTGCGCCGCCAACAACTGGGCGTCAATTTCAGGCGTTTCGATACCGGCTTCGGTAAAAGCGGCGGACGCCTTAGCGAGGGCGTCTGCTAGCAGCATTACTTCTCGCCGAGAGCGGCCAGACGAGCCTCTTCATCGGCAACGATTGCCGACTGAATCACAGGCTCGAGTGCGCCGTCCATGACTTGGTCAAGGTTGTATGCCTTGTAGCCGGTGCGGTGGTCGGCGATGCGGTTTTCAGGGAAGTTGTAGGTGCGGATGCGCTCCGAACGGTCAACGCTCTTCACCTGAGACTTACGCGCTGCCGACAGTTCGGCTTCGATTGCCTCCTGCTGAGCGGCCAGGATGCGCGCACGAAGCACACGCATTGCCGCTTCACGGTTTTGCAGCTGGCTCTTCTCGTTCTGCATCGAAACCACGATTCCGGTTGGAAGGTGGGTAATGCGAACTGCGGAGTCCGTGGTGTTAACCGACTGGCCACCAGGACCACTCGAACGGTAGACGTCGATGCGAAGATCGTTCTGGCTAATCTCAACTTCTTCGGGCTCGTCTACTTCTGGGAAGCAGAGAACACCGGCAGCTGAGGTGTGGATACGACCTTGAGTTTCGGTGGCTGGAACACGCTGTACACGGTGAACACCACCCTCGTACTTGAGGTGAGCCCAAACACCCTGGCTAGGGTCGGTCGCATTCGACTTGACCGCCATCTGAACATCCTTGATTCCGCCGAGGTCACTCTCGTTCTTATCCAGAATTTCAGTCTTCCAACCCTTTGAGTTGGCGTACTGGATGTACATGCGAAGCAGGTCACCGGCGAACAGAGCCGACTCGGCACCACCTTCACCGGCTTTGATCTCCATGATCACGTCGCGGCCGTCGTCTGGGTCACGAGGAATCAGCAGGCGACGAAGCTTTTCGTTAGCCTCGTGCAGCTTCTCCTCGGTAGCCGGAACTTCCTCGGCGAATGCGGCGTCTTCCTTTGCCAGTTCCTTCGCGGCCGCTAGGTCTTCGGTCAACGAGTTGACCGAATTGTAGGCGTTCACGATGGCACTGAGCTCGGCGTAACGGCGGTTTAGCTTCTTAGCCAAGGCAGGATTGGCGTGCACCGAGGCCTCAGAAAGTTGCTCCTGAAGCGCCTGGTGTTCTTCCAATAAAGGCTTGACTGAATCGAGCATTACTCTCCGTCAGAGGTTGGAACAGGCATCGACTTCTGAACCTGCATTAGGAACTCGACGTTGCTCTGAGTTTCCTTTAGGCGGCTGAGCACAAGCTCAAGAGCCTGCTGCTGCTCAAGACCGGCAAGTGCACGGCGAAGCTTCCAGATGATCTTGGTCTCGTCTGGGCTCATCAGCATCTCTTCGCGACGGGTACCCGAAGCGTTGACGTCGACGGCTGGGAAGATACGCTTGTCTGCAAGCTGACGCGACAAACGAAGCTCCATGTTTCCAGTTCCCTTGAACTCCTCGAAGATAACCTCGTCCATCTTCGAACCGGTCTCAACTAGTGCGGTGGCCAGGATGGTTAGAGATCCGCCGTCCTCAATGTTACGAGCGGCACCGAAGAAACGCTTAGGTGGGTAAAGCGCCGACGAGTCGACACCGCCGGAGAGGATACGACCCGAGGCAGGAGCGCTCAGGTTGTAGGCGCGGCCCAGACGGGTGATCGAGTCAAGCAGAACAACAACGTCGTGACCAAGTTCAACCAAACGCTTTGCGCGCTCGATGGCCAGCTCGGCAACGGTGGTGTGGTCTTCTGCAGGGCGGTCGAAGGTCGAGGCAATAACCTCACCCTTCACGGTGCGCTGCATGTCGGTAACTTCTTCCGGACGCTCGTCAACGAGCACAACCATTAGGTGAACCTCCGGGTTGTTCTGAGCGATCGAGTTTGCGATTGCCTGAAGAACCAGAGTTTTACCAGCCTTTGGAGGTGACACGATCAGACCACGCTGACCCTTACCGATTGGCGAAACGAGGTCGATGATACGAGTGTTTAGCTTCGCGGCATCGGTCTCAAGACGTAGACGGCTCTGTGGGTAAAGCGGGGTTAGCTTGCCGAACTCGATTCGGCTCTGAGCTTCGGCAACGGTTGCACCGTTTACCGAGTCAATGCGAACAACGGCGTTGAACTTCTGACGACCAGCACCATCACCCTCGCGAGGCTGACGGATGGCACCAACCACAGCGTCACCCTTGCGCAGACCGTACTTCTTTACCTGGCCGAGCGAAACGTAAACGTCGTTCGGACCTGGAAGATAGCCGGAGGTGCGGATGAATGCGTAGTTCTCTAGGACGTCGAGGATACCTGCGACCGAAACTAGGACGTCGTCCTCGCGGATCTCTGGCTCGTCCTCACCCTGGAAGTCTCCGCCGCGGCCGCGGCCACGGTTGCGGTCACGTCCGCGGTTACGGTTGCGGTTACGGTTACGGCCGCCGCGCTCTTCGTCACGGTCTCCACGCTCGCCACGCTCCTGGCGCTCCTGCTTAGGTGCGTCACCTTCGCCTTCAGACTTGGCTGGCTTTTCGGCCTTTGCCTCGCCACCCTCGGCCTTGGCTGGCTTTTCGCCGGCTTCGTCTTTTGGTTTAGCGGAACGGGTGCGGCGCTTTGGAGCCGAAGACTCTTCGCCGGCCGAAGTGGAAGCTGCTGGATCTACTACTACGCGGCGACCCTTGGTCGCAGGTGCGTCAGTCTGGATTTCATCCATGTGTGTTTTTCTCTCCTTGAGATTTTTCGTGACTGGTTCGTTTCGGGTTAGTCACTTGGCATGTATCGAACATGCGCAATCGCTAGATTTGCGAAGTTTTGCTATTAACCAGTGGGATTTGTAAACCGCCACTTTCGAGTTCACTCGAATTACTGGTTCTGAACTACAGTAGCACCTTTGAAGTCAACTGCCAACAGCAACGCACGCCACTGTGGAAAATGTTCGGCTGCCAACTTAGCCGCATCGAGGCGTTCAGCAGGGTCGGAAGCTAGGACGAGCACCGACGGACCAGCGCCAGAAACCACGGCAGCGTGACCATGCTCGCGCATCAGTTCGATGACCTTACCGGCCTCCGGCATTGCCTCCGAGCGGTAGTCCTGATGTAAGCGATCTTCGGTAGCAGCCATCAGAAGTTCAGGGCTCTGGGTGAGAGCGGCAACCAGCAGTGCCGAACGCGAAACGTTGAACACCGCATCTTCGTGAGGTACGGTTTCCGGTTGCAGCGCACGAGCGGTCGCGGTAGACATCTTGAAGTTTGGAACCAGTTCCAGCGGCGAGACACCGCGGTGAACGATGAGCTTCTTGTGGTGCGGACCCTTGGCATCTTCCCAGGCGATGGTCAGACCGCCGAACAGAGCCGGAGCCACGTTGTCTGGGTGGCCCTCAAGGTCGGTGGCCAACTGCAATAGGTCTTGAGGTGTGAATTCCTCGAGCCCTTCGAGTAAACCCTTGGCCGCCATGATTCCCGAAACCACGGCAGCACCGGAAGATCCCATGCCGCGACCGTGAGGAATGATATTGTGCGCGCTAAGTTTTAGGCCAGGCAGAGCCTGTCCGCGCTTTTCAAAAACGTACGCGATGGAGCGAACGACCAGATTGCTGGAATCGGTTGGAACTTCTCCGGCACCTTCACCAATTACCTCGACGACTGCGCCAGAACCGGTTACGGCTTCGACCTCTAGTTCGTCGTAGAAAGATAGAGCCATTCCGAGCGTGTCAAAGCCAGGTCCAAGGTTCGCGGATGTTGCCGGAACCTTGACCGAGACCTTACGACCGATCGGAACTGCCATTAGGCCAGACCTAGTCGCTCAGCTACTTCTTTGGCGCGGTTTGAAACAATCTGTGGCTTGATTTCCTTGCCACGGTCATCCTTCAATGCCCACGCGGCGTCCTTTAGCCCGTTTCCGGTCACGGTAACCACGATGGTCTTTCCAGTGAGGTCCTCACCCGTGCGAGCAGCCTGTAGCAGACCGGCTGCACCGGTTGCCGACGAAGGCTCAACGAATACGCCAACCTCCTGCGATAGGAAGCGGTGCATCCAAAGAATATCTGGGTCCTTTACCGCCCCGAAACGGCCGTTCGAGACTTCGCGAGCCTTCAAGGCTAGGTCGTAGGAAGCAGGGTTACCGATACGGATCGCGGTAGCAATGGTGTCTGGCTTCTTGACTGGGTTTCCATAAACGAATGGAGCTGAGCCATCGGCTTGGTAACCCCACATCTGAGGGATGTGGTTGATACGGCCAGCCTCGCGGTCTTCGCTGTAGCCCTTGAAGTAGGCCGAGTAGTTTCCGGCGTTACCAACAGGAAGCACGTGAATGTCTGGAGCACGGTCTAGGAACTCGAAAACCTCGAACGCACCGGTCTTCTGACCTTCGATGCGGTCTGGGTTCACCGAGTTGACCAGGTGAACGGCATAGTTCTCGGCAAGGTCGCGTGCGAGGTCGAGGCAGTCGTCGAAGTTTCCCTTCACCTGCAAAATCTGGGCTTTGTGCGCAACGGCCTGGGCTAGCTTGCCGAGAGCAATCTTGCCCTTTGGTACCAACACAACCGATTGGATACCTGCTGCTGCGGCGTAGGCCGCAGCCGACGCAGAGGTGTTGCCGGTCGAAGCACAGATAACCGCCTTGGCACCGTGACCAACTGCCTTCGAAACAGCCATGGTCATGCCGCGGTCCTTGAACGAACCGGTTGGGTTCATGCCCTCAACCTTTAGGTAAACCTCTTCGGCACCAACCAACTTGGCCAGCGCTGGCGCAGACACGAGCGGAGTGCCACCCTCACCGAGAGTGATGATTGGGGTGGTCGAATCTACGTCTAGTCGATCGAAGTATTCGCGGATAACTCCGCGCCACTGGTGTGCCATTAGTTGCCTTCCACTCGGATAACTGAGGTGATGGAGTCGACTGCATCTGAAGTCGACAGTGCCTGAACTACGGCGGTCAGGGCGGAGTCTTTAGCGTCGTGAGTACCGATCAGTAGCTGAGCGGTTGGGTTCTCGCGCTTTGAAGCGATTGACTGCTCAACGGTTTCAACCGAAACGTTGTGCTTTGCAAAGATGTTGGCAACCTCGGCCAAGACACCAGGCTGGTCCTTCACTTCGAGAGCGATCTGGTAGCTGGTGGTGATTCGAGAGATTGGCAAGGTTGGTAAGTTCGCGTGAGCCGAGTCAGCCAAACCAGGACCACCGATGACGTGGCGCTTAGCGGCAGAAACCAGGTCACCCAGGACGGCAGACGCGGTCTGAGAACCACCTGCACCGGCACCGTAGAACATGAGTTCGCCAGCAGCCTCAGCCTCAACGAACACGGCGTTGAACGCCTTGCGCACCGAGGCTAGTGGGTGCTCGACCGGAATTAGCGCTGGGTAGACGCGAGCCGAAACACCGGCTTCGCCCTGTTCGTCGGCTTCGATTTTTTCGCAAACTGCCAGCAGCTTGATTACGTATCCGTTTTCCTTGGCACTGAGCATCTGCTCGCGTGTGATCGAGGTGATTCCTTCACGGTGAACGTGGTTTAGGTCAACCTCGGTGTGGAATGCGAGCGAAGCAAGAATCGCAACCTTCTGCGCTGCGTCGTAGCCTTCGACATCGAGACTCGGATCGGCTTCGAGGTAGCCGAGGTCGGTAGCCTCAACCATGGCAGCTTCTAGTGAAAGGCCATCGGCGTGCATGCGGTCCAGGATGTAGTTGGTCGAGCCATTGACGATACCCATGATTCGGGTCACCTTATCGCCGGCGAGCGATTCGCGAAGTGGGCGAATGATTGGGATGGCTGCGGCAACGGCAGCCTCGTAGTAAAGCTGTGCACCAACCTGCTCGGCAACGTCGAACAGTTCGGTCGAGTGGTTTGCAAGCAAGGCCTTGTTGGCGGTGATCACATCGGCGCCGGCAAGCAGCGCCTGGCGAATCAGAGTGCGAGCTGGCTCGATGCCACCCATAACTTCGATGACGATGTCTGCGCTGAGGATGAGCGCTTCGGCGTCGGTGGTTAGAAGTTCTGCAGGAACACCTTCGGCGCGCTTGGAGTTGATGTCGCGAACAGCAATACCGATTAGTTCAAGTTCGGCGCCAACTCGGGCTGCGAGCTCAGCTTTGTTCTCAAGCA
>JBEBAN010000022.1:0-16979 GCA_041158865.1 Actinomycetota bacterium | reverse complement strand
TGGAAGACTTCCGGAAATCTTGCCTTCAGATTCGAGCTGCGAAAGGATAGCGACCAGCAGTGCGGATAGCGCTTCTGGGGTCATAGTTCGCCTTAGGGTAGCCGAGTCATGGGTATCCATCAATCATACCGAACCAGCCTTGCTGGTAGTCTGGAACCACCCTTTGGCCCCTATAGCTCAGGGGATAGAGCGTCGCTCTCCGGAGGCGAAAGCGCAGGTTCGAATCCTGCTAGGGGCGCATGTCAGAAATATTGCATTTCCTAAACCCTGAGTACCTCCTTGCCACTTTCGGTCAGCTTTTCTTCGCTGTCGCGTGTCTGATGATCTTTGCCGAGACCGGGCTACTGGTTGGTTTCTTCCTACCTGGGGACTCGCTGCTATTCGCACTCGGTCTTTTCATCGCGTCCGGTCAGATTGATGTTCCGCTTTGGCTAGCCGTCCTGCTGCTGGCAATCAGCGCGTTCGCCGGTGACCAAACCGGCTACTGGATTGGTCGAAAACTTGGACCCGCCGTTTTCAACAAACCAAAGTCGAAACTGTTCCACCCGAAAAATGTTGAGGCTGCCCACAAGTTCTTCGAACGCTACGGTTCGAGAGCGGTAATCCTGGCCCACTTCGTGCCGATCATGCGTACCTTCATTCCGGTCTCGGCTGGTATCGCAAAGTTGGAGTGGCGTAAGTACACCGCATACAACCTGATTGGAATCCTTGGCTGGGCGGTTGGAATTACCCTTGCCGGTGCAGCGCTTGGCAGTAACGAGTGGGTGAAGGCAAACCTTGAATTGGTGCTTATCGCATTCGTGCTGGTTTCGTTTATCCCTATCGCACTCGAGGTGCTGCGCAACTGGAAAAAGCGCTAAGCGTTCAAATACTCGATTAGCTGGCTAAGGGCCGACGCTCGGTGACTGAGAGCGTTCTTCACTTCAGGCTCTAGTTCGGCGGCAGTCACTTCAAAACCTTCGGGAACGAATACTGGGTCGTAGCCGTGGCCATTGGTCCCGCGCTCTTCTCGCCCAATGCTCCCCTGCCAGAAACCAGTGAACGACAGCTCATTCTCGCCATCGACGTAAGCGATCGTGCAGATGAAGGCCGCTCCACGGTTTTCGTCTCGAACATCACCAAGTTGTTGTAGGAGTAGACGACGGTTCTCTACGTTGTCGCGACCGCCAGCCCAGCGCGCACTGAAGATACCGGGCGAGCCACCGAGGATTTCAACGGCTAGTCCCGAGTCGTCCGCAATCGATGGAAGCCCGGTGTGAGCGAAAGCAGCGCGAGCCTTGATCAGAGCATTCTCTAGATAACTGATTCCGTCTTCGACCGGTTCTGGGCCGTCATAGCCGACCAAGTCCAGACCAGGTACCGCTGGTTCCAAAATCGCACTGAGCTCTGCGAGCTTGCCGGCATTGTGACTGGCTAGAACCAGCTTCATTAGGCCAGTGCCGCCTTCTGGATTGCAGTTAGGTCATTGCAACCCTTTAGCGCTAGATCGAGTAGAGCGTTGAGCTCATCTCGGTCAAACGGTACGCCCTCGGCGGTGCCCTGAACTTCTACAAACTTTCCGCCGCCGGTGACCACGACGTTCATGTCGGTCTCGGCTCGAACGTCTTCAACATATGCGAGATCTAGTTGCGGCTGACCGTCGATGATTCCAACCGAAACCGCCGCCACCGAATCGCTCATCACGTTCGCCTTGGCAGGTATGTGACCTTTAGCCTTACCCCAGGCAATGGCATCGGCAAGAGCTATGTAAGCGCCGGTGATGCTGGCGGTACGAGTTCCTCCATCGGCCTGAAGTACGTCACAGTCGATCACGATGGTGTTCTCACCAAGTGCCTTGACATCGACGATCGCGCGAAGGCTGCGGCCAATCAGTCTAGAAATCTCGTGGGTGCGTCCGCCGATCTTACCCTTGACTGCCTCACGGTCGGAGCGGGAGTGGGTCGCACGAGGAAGCATCGAATACTCGGCGGTAACCCAACCTTCACCCTTGCCAACCTTCCAACGTGGAACGCCTGCGGTGAACGATGCGGTGCACAAGACCTTGGTGCCACCGAACGAAATTAGGGCGCTGCCCTCAGCGTGATCAGACCAGCCGCGCTCGATCGTGATCTCACGAAGATCATCATTGTTACGGCCATCGGCACGGTTACCCATTTGTTACTCCTAGATGTTTTCGACCCTGACGACCTCTGGACCGAGGAATCGTCTGGCCAGTTTTTCAAAAGACTTAGTGTCACCGGTCGCCTGGAAACGATAGGTCGGTGCCTCGTTCGACGAGCGAAGAAGATGTTCGGAATTCAAGGTGCGGTAAACGTCCTTGGCGGTTTCTTCGGCACTAGAAACCAGAGTCACGCCGTCGCCCATGACGTAGCTAATCGCTCCGGTGAGCAGCGGGTAGTGAGTGCAGCCGAGGACCAGGGTATCCACGCCAGCCTCACGAATCGGAGCCAAGTACTCTTCGGTCACCTTCATAAGTTCTGGACCGGAGGTGATTCCGCGTTCCACAAAATCTACAAACGCCGGGCAGGCAACCGACGTGATGTCGATGTCGACTGCTGCGGCGAATGCGTCGTCGTAGGCCTTGGAAGAAACCGTGGCGTTGGTGCCGATTACACCGATGTGCTTGTTACGGGTAGATGCCACAGCACGGCGAACCGCCGGTTGAATAACCTCTACCACTGGAATACCGAGACCAACCGTGTAGCGCTCTCGAGCGTCGCGAAGCACAGCGGCAGATGCCGAGTTGCAGGCGATGACCAACAGCTTGACGCCCTCGGCAACCAAGCGATCCATGACCTCAAGTGCCAGACGACGAACCTCTTCCAGCGGACGAGGTCCGTACGGGGTGTTCGCGGTGTCACCAACGTAGATGATCGATTCGTTTGGAAGCTGGTCGATGATGGCACGCGCAACGGTAAGACCGCCGACGCCGGAGTCAAAGATTCCAATGGGTGCATCATTCACGACACTAAGTCTAGTTACGGGTGTCAGAGACACTGGGTAGGCTGGTTGACGTGCAACAATCAACCGCGCTACTAACCGACCGCTATGAACTGACCATGATTCAGGCGGCTCGCCACTCCGGCCTAGCCGGCCGCGAGTGCGTGTTTGAAATGTTTAGCCGCTCGCTACCTGGTGGTCGCCGCTACGGCGTGGTTGGTGGAACCGGCCGCCTACTAGAGCAACTCAAAGATTTCCGTTTCGGCGATAGTGAACTCGAATGGCTAACTAAAGACCAAATCGTTGACGCCGAAACCATCGACTTCCTAGCGAACTACCGATTCAGCGGAAACATCTGGGGTTACCGCGAAGGCGACGCCTACTTCGGGTATTCCCCTGTGCTGGTCGTCGAAGCTCCGTTCGAGCAGGGCGTGGTCTTGGAGACCCTAATTCTTTCGGTCATGAACTACGACAGTGCGGTTGCTTCCGCTGCATCGCGCATGCGATCGGCTGCTGGCAAGCGCTATCTCGCCGAAATGGGCGGACGTCGAACCAGCGAGCAAGCTGCAGTTGCCGCAGCTCGAGCAGCATACATCTCGGGCTTCGATGCCACCTCGAACCTCGAGGCTGGTCGCAGTTGGGGTATCCCAACCATGGGAACCGCGGCACATGCATTCACGCTCTTGCACGACACTGAAGAGGCTGCTTTCAAAGCACAGGTAGAAACCTTTGGCGTTGGAACCACTCTTTTGGTTGACACCTACAACACCGACGAGGGCGTGCGTAAGGCAATCGAAATCGCAGGCCCAAACCTAGGCGCGGTTCGCATCGACTCTGGCGATCTCGGTGTCGAGGTAACTCGCGTTCGCGCTCTGCTTGATTCACTTGGAGCTACCAAGACTCAGATCACGGTAACCAACGACCTAGACGAACACGCGATTGCCGCTCTTGCTGCCTCACCTGTTGACCGATACGGTGTTGGCACCTCGGTAGTGACCGGCTCTGGAGTGCCAACCGCAGGTTTCGTTTACAAACTGGTTGCTCACAAAAATAATGGCGGAGATTGGGTATCGGTTTCCAAGCGCTCGGCAAACAAGACCAACATCGGTGGTCGCAAGCAGGCGATTCGTGAAATTACCGGTGGCCTGGCAACTAAGGAGCTTCTGGCCGCTGGTCACAAGGTTCAGGCTGGCAACGAAGACCGAGAGCTTCTCGTACCGCTAGTGGTAGAGGGCGTAATTGATGAAAGCTATCTAGGAGCCGATGGCGTAGCCAAGGCACGCGAACTTCACGGCAAGGCGATTTCTGAACTTCCGGCTCAAGCCTTCCGCTTCCAGCGAGGCGAACCGGTAATTCCTACCGAATTTGTCTAGGTGTCTGAAGACTTCGGATCTTCAGGGCGAAGTCCGTCGTAGATTTCCTGACAGATCGGGCAAATCGGAAACTTTTCAGGATCACGCCCTGGCACCCACACCTTGCCGCAGAGAGCGTGCACCGGAGTGCCGAGCACAGCCGACTCTACGATTTTCTCTTTGCGAACATAGTGCGAGTAACGCTCGTGGTCGCCTGGCTCGAGGTGCTCTACCTTTTCTTCAACGAGCACATCGCCGGAAGTGTTCGGCAAAGTTTCTTGCGCAGTCACTACTTGGTCACCTGCAGGCTGCCGAGATTAACCGTCGCCTTCTGAGGCTTACCATCGCGCAGGAACTCTACGGTCGCGGTAGCTCCGGCTGGCTCCCAACGAACCGCGGCGGTTAGATCTCCAGCTTCGAGAATTACCTGGCCATTGAACTTGGTGACCACATCACCAGCCTTGAGCCCTGCTGCCGCAGCAGCGCCATCAGCGGTAACTTCCTTGATTAGCGCACCCACCGAAAATGAAGTGCTGGCCTTCTCGTCAAACAACTTGTTGGTGACCAGTGCACCTAGTAGACCGTGGGTGGCTTTTCCGTCCTTGATGATTTCATCGGCGATACGCTTTGCCACGTTAGATGGGATAGAGAAGCCTACGCCGATATTGCCGGACTGGCTGTCAGACGACGCCGAACCAGTCGAGGCGATTGCCACGTTGATTCCAATCAGCTGACCCTTGGCATTTACCAAGGCACCGCCAGAGTTACCAGGGTTGATTGCGGCATCAGTTTGAATTACACGAAGGCTAACCGGAGCCGAACCGGCGTTTCCGCTCCAAAGCTTTAGCCCGCCATCGGATGGCGCGGACGAGTTAGAAACCGAGATGGTTCGATTCAAAGCGGAGATGACACCGCTGGTGACCGATTCGGTGAGACCAAGCGGCGCACCGATGGCCACCACAGGATCGCCGATGTTCAAATTTGAAGAGTCCGTGAACTCGATTGGCTTGAAGCCAGAACCTTCCACCTTGATGACCGCAAGGTCATTCATCGGGTCGCGACCGATGATTTCAGCGTTATAGGTCTTCTTGTCGTAGGTCTGAACCTCGACGGTTGGGTTGCTGCTCTGGCCATCCAAGGTGATTACGTGGTTATTGGTCAGAATGTACCCGTCGGAGTTTAGGAACACTCCGGAACCAGAACCTCCAGCCTGTGAGTCACCGACATTGATGGTGACGGTGCTTGGCATGGCTACGGTAGCAGCGCCGCTCACCCAGTTGACATCGGCATTGCGATTGACCACGACCGGAGTTGGCAGTGTGCCGAGGTAGTAACCACCGACGCCGATTAGCGCTCCGAACATTGAACCGACCAAGGCACCCAGAATCACACCAGTAGTGGCAGTGATGCCAGTCTTCACCTTGCGTGGTGCTACAGGTAAAGGATTTGCAGGGCTTACTGGCTGGTCGAAGAAGAACTGACGGTTTTGCTGATCGCTCATACCCCTAAGTTTAAGCAAAGAAACCTGTGAGGTTTCTGAAAGTCAGCATCCAACCGCCTGAATTCTCTCCAGGCAATTCCAATGGACCAAAACAACTCTCGGCTTATTCGCCGAAACCGCTCCCACTTGGACGGTTAGTGGGACCGCATTAGAGGTGATTAGACCAGGCAGTGCCATCCAGCCGCTCTTTCCAACTATTCGATAATCGACCGAGTACTTCACAGAGAGTTTCACCTGATAAATACCGCTTCGAGTCCAGGAGTGAGTTACCAATGAGTTTCCCGAATCTGATCCATCATCAAAGGTCCAAAAATACGTCTCTGGGTGGAAACGAACCTGGGACGGATACCAAAGCAGGAGACGATTCTTGCTGTGCATCTTGGCAATCGCGGCGAGGTCAACAGTCTCGCCAATCTGCAGGACTCCTTGCGACATTCGCCTTATCGATGGCGCTTTAGGAGAAACCGAGAACTCGTTCTTCCAGTTGAATTTCTTTGGAGGATTGGTGCTCGGTTTTCTCTTGATTGGTTTCTTTGGTTTCGGCAGAAGTTTCCAAATCTCGTTTCCGCAAACCTTCGCCGAGACACTTCCGACCTGCCCCGAGTATTTGAGTGAACCTGACTGACCGCCGACCACCTTGCAGGTGGCTGCCTGCACAGCGCTCGATGATTCGAACACCGGAAAGAACACAGCCAAGCAAAGTGTGAGCGCCAACCACGGTTTCAACATGGCTAAAGGTTAGGTATTTTTAGCAAACCACGAGATTTTTTATCCACAGGTTAAAGCAACAGACCCGATCGAAAATCGATCGGGTCTGTTTTTCTAGTTGCGGAGGCAGGATTTGAACCTACGACCTCCGGGTTATGAGCCCGGCGAGCTACCGAACTGCTCCACCCCGCGGTGTGAGTTCAGTTTAGCACGAACCAGCTGCTACTTGCTAGCCGCCTTTCGAATGGCTGCGATTGCATCCTTCAACTCCTGAGCTGCCTTACCGTAGGCAGCCCAGTCTCCGGCCTTCATGGCGGCATCCTGATTGTCCAACGCCTTCTGAGCAGCATTGATGGCAGCGGTAAGGGTAGTCACGTTTGGATCGGTCGGTTCGCCAGTGCCTGGGTCAACGACCGAGGTACCGAACAGCGAACTCAGGGCGCCCTCGAGGGTGTCCTCGAAAGCAATCTTGTCACCGAAAGCAACCAACACCTTCTTGACCAGAGGGAAGCTAGTTTCACCCGTTGACTGGATGTAGACCGGCTGAACGTAGAGCAAACCGCCACCGACCGGAAGGGTCAGTAGGTTGCCTCGAAGCACCTTGGTTGAACCCTGCTGAAGAAGGTTCAGAAGCTTCGAAACCTCTGGGTCGGTGGTGAACTGGTTCTGCACCTGACCAGGGCCTGGGACCACCGAGTTCTTCGGTAACACCAGTAACTTGAGCTTTCCGTACTCGCTTGAAATTTGACCCTTGGCTCCCCCGGCGTCCGAATTGGCAACCAGGTAACCGGTCAAAACGCTTCGGTTTGATTCACCCGTAGAGCGAGGAATGAACCCGGTGTAGAGCGAGAAGTCAGACTTGGTCGAACCAGGTGCCTGCATGGTCAGGTAGTAAGGAGGCTGGAACGAGGTGCTGTTGTTATCGCTCGATGGATCGTTTGGAACCATCCAAGCATCCTGCTGCGAGTAGAACGCACCAGCTTCGGTCACGTGGTACTGACCTAGGATTCCGCGCTGAATCTTGAACATGTCTGCTGGGTAGCGAACGTGGCTCAAGAGGTCTGCTGACATCTCGCTAACTGGCTTCACGATACCCGGGTAGACCTTGGTCCAGGTCTTCAGGATTGGATCCTCGGCATCCCAAGCGTAAAGCGTTACGCTTCCGTCGTAGGCATCCACGGTCGCCTTGACCGAGTTGCGGATGTAGTTGATGTCTGGACCATCAAGCGAGATTGATGAGTCGCTGGCTGCTTCACCGAAGTTCTCGGCACGCGAGTATGGGTACTGCGACGAGGTGGTGTAACCATCGACGATCCATTTGATTCGACCGTCAACCACGGCTGGATAAGGGTCGCTGTCCAAGGTCAGGTATGGAGCTGCAGCAGCCACACGGTCGATTGGGTTGCGGTCGTAGAGGATCTGCGACTTATCCGAGATGGCATCTGAGAGCAGGATCTGCTCGCTCGAGAATTTGATGGCGTATGCCATGCGAACGAACCAGTTATCTAGCTTCGGACCACCATCACCCGAGAAGGTGGTGTAGGTCTGCTCGGCACCCTCGGTACCACCTGGGTAATCCATCTCGCGGTCTTTTCCAGTGCCACCGACGATTGAGTACTGCGGAGATTGCTCACCGAAATAGATGCGTGGTTCATACTCGCCGAGCGCACCCTCGGTTGGGATGCCCTTCTGGAAGAACACCGGCTGACCATCGCTGTCACGCTGGTTACCGTAGGCAGCTACCATTCCGTAGCCGTGGGTGTAAACGAGAACGTTGTTGAACCACGATTGCGAATTACCCAAACCGCTCTGGTTCAATTCACGAGCCGCAATCACGGTGTCTTGAACCTTGTCGCCAACCTTGTAGCGGTCCACGTCGAGGTCGCTGGTGAAGTTGTAGTACTGGCGGTACTGCTCCAGCTGACGGAACGAAGCCGAGACCAGCATTGGGTCGATGATGCGTATGTTCGCGGTGGTCGATGCGTCCTTGAGTAGGTCTTCCTTGGTGGCCGTGGTCTTGGCGTTGTACTCGATGCTTTCGATATCGTCGAGGCCGTAGGCAAAGCGAGTCGCCTCGATGTTGCGCTTGATGTACTCGCTTTCCAAGGTTCGTTCATTTGGAACTACCTGGAAGGTCTGGACTACCCAAGGGTAGATTCCGCTGATCACGATCGAGCTGACCACCATAAGTGCGGTAGCCATGATTGGCAACTTCCACTTACCGATAAATCCACCGACAAGGAACAGAATCGCAACGATTACACCAATTCCAGCGATGATTTGTAGGCCAGGGATCGATGCGAAAACATCGGCGTAAGTGGCACCGGTGTAGAGACCGGAAGAACTGGTCATGGTCTTGTACTGGTCGAGCCAGATCGAAGCCGCTTCGTTCGTCATGAACAGTGCAGCCATCACACCAATTTGGATGCGGGCGCCCTTTGAGATTGTGGTCGACTTGCCAGCCAGCTTGAGGTTGCCATTGACCGCGTGAAGAAAAACCGCGCCAAGGGTGGTGACCAGGAACAGGGTTGAGAAGAAGGAAACCACCGAAGAAAGGAATGGAAGCTGGAACATGTAGAACGACGCGTCGAGGCCGAACTGAGGATCCTTCTTACCGGTTTCGGTCGAGTTCAAGAACAACAGAGCCTGCTGCCAGCGTGGCGCGGCGGCGATAGCAGAAATAAAGCCAACCAGTAGAGGAACCGCCCACTGAACGATCTTCTTGAATGCAGGCAATTGCTCGCGAATCTGAGCCAGAGGGTCATTCATCGTCTTCGGACGCACATAGAGCGGCTTAGTCTTTTCAACCACCCAGATGTTGATACCGATTACCAGGGCAGCCACCAGACCAGCCGATAGCGCTAGAACAGACTGCGTGGATATTTGCTTATAGAGCACGCTGTCGATACCGATTTGCTTGTACCAAAGTACTTGGGTGTAGAAGCTGGCTGCGGCCAAGAAGGCGACTACCAAAACTCCGAGAATGATTAGGGAAATACGTGCTGGGCGAACTGCCTTAGGTTTCATGTTTTAAATCTACTTGAGAGTACAGACAGGGAAAGCTGAAAGATCCCCATCGGCCGCAATAACCTCTAGAACTTCAAGCGCCCCGCGAAGCGTGTCGACCGGAATCACGCGAAGCCCGTCCGGTTCAAAACCGACCACCTCGTCGCAGTTTGAGCGCGGTGCAATGAAGAATCGATCGCCAGCCCGCTTTGCGGAAATCATCTTGAGGCGAATTCCGCCAATCGGACCAACCTCGCCATCCGCAGAAATGGTGCCCGTTCCGGCGATTGACTTGCCACCGGTCAGTTGACCCGGTGTGACCTTGTCGATGATTCCGAGAGCAAAGATTAACCCACCCGATGGTCCACCGATGTCGTCCAAGTGAAAGGTGACCTTTGGCATTACAAAATCGGAGCCAAGCGCTCGGGAAGCCGCCGCAACCGCATCACTCTGTGCGGTAGCGAAGTACTCTTTCCCCTCTGCAATTGCTTCTTCGTGTGTTTGCCCTGGCGGGTAGACAGCGTCTAAAGGAATGATGACTTTCTCTGAGTCGAAGAAAGCCTCGATCAAGCTATAGGTGTCTGGAGTATTTCCGGGATAGCCGTAGGCCGAAACGGTTAGCAGATCCAAAACACCAACGGAATCTTCGTTCTCAATACCCGAAACATCGATGACATATTTGCCATCGACCTTGCCAAGCACATTGGTGACTGGCCCTGGCTCTTCGATGATGTAGGGAAGGGGTTCCTGAAGCGCCCAGAGAAGGCCAACGACTGACAAGAGAGCCAGCGACTGACCTAAACGTTTCCTGACAAGTGGGCGCATGTCTTATAAGCCTAAGTCCCACAGGGGATAACCTAGGGCTGAGGTGAAAACTTGAGCGAAAATGAGAACCCGCAAAACTTCGACCCAGAAGAGTTTGCCAAGTTTCTGCAGGAACTGATCAATGGCGGTGGCAACATCAATGCCGAGGAGCTCGCCAGGATTTCCGGCCTCCCAAACGACCCTGCAACCATCAACGCCCTTCTCGCTTCACTGAAGCAGGCAATCTCGCAGGGTGAGAGCCAGACCGTCGAGGGAGTCAACTGGACCCTCGCCTCGCAGCAGGCACTTTCGGCAGCCCGCGAGGGAACGAATTCAAACGCGGAAGAATTGCGCAGCAGCCTGAGCGATGCGCTGAACATCGCCGAACTCTGGCTGGATCAAGCAACCGACCTGAGCGCACTTGCCAGCGAACCGAAACTGGTTAGCCGTGAGGTTTGGGTTCAGGACGCGCTACCACTATTCCAAGAACTAGCAGGGCCAATCGCCAAGCGAGTAGCCGTGGCACTGGCCGAGAACATGACTCAGAACCTGCCGGAAGAACTCGCTGGTCTGTCCAAAGGTGCAGAGGGCATCATGCGTTCGGCTGGCGGCGCCCTGTTTGCCATGCAGCTTGGACACACTCTCGGCAAACTCAGCCACGAAGTTTTGACCGGCGGCGACATTGGTTTGCCGTTTTACAGTGAGGCTCGCGCTGCGTTCGTCCCAGCAAATCTGAAAGCGTTTGTTACCGAAAACGAGTTGGCACAGGACCAGGCACTGATCTACCTTGCGGTTCGTGAACTTGCCTACGCCAGATTGTTCAAGCACAGCCGTTGGTTGCGCGAGTCGGTGATCACACAGTTGATGAACTACGCCTCCGAGATTCGCATCGACAGCGAGGCAATGACCGAGCTGGCAAGCGAGATCACGCCGGAGAATGCAGAAGCCTTGAAAGCAGCACTCGAGTCAGGTGCCCTACTTGCTGAACGAACCGAAGATCAGCAGGCAGCACTAGCCGGTATCGAGCACCTACTCGCACTCGTTGAAGGCTGGGTTGATTCGGTCACCGACCGAGCGACTAGTCTTCTTCCGTCCAAGGTTGGAATCCAGGAAGTCATGCGTCGCCGCAGAGCAACCAGCTCGCCTGCCCAGAGCACCTTCGCCACCCTGGTTGGTTTGGAACTTCGCCCCAAGCGTTCGCGCGAGGTCGCTGCCTTCTGGAGCGCGCTGGCAGAGCGAATTGGCGTAAGCGAGACGGACACCCTTTGGAACCACCCAGACCTTCTGCCAACTCCTACCGACATCGACGACCTCGAGGCGTTCTTAGTAAAACGTGGTGCTGGCTCCGACGCAATCGACCAAGCACTCAAGGACCTACTCGGCGAGTGACGTTTGCTGTGGAAAATCCGCGGTAGCTAAGCAGTGTTTAGCGTCAACATACTTTGGTGACCGTTCAAATAAACCCGAGCAAAATCCCCATCTGGGTTGGAGAAACCCATCTGCAACTCGGTCTTGGTGCCGATGCTCAGAACCTGACCAATCTGGGCAACGCACAGGAACGGCTGATTCACCTTCTGTTCAAACCGGTTCCAGATAATCAACTTGAGTTCCTCGGTGAGAGCGTTGGGTTGGAGCCCTCGGACACCAAGGCCCTAGTGGAACTCCTGCGACCGAGCCTGTTGATCGCCAGCAGTGGCACCGAACAAATTAACCTCGAACTTCGATTCGCTGAGCTAATGCGAATTGCCTTCGACACCGGACGAGTTGCCGAATCGGTACTGACAGCCAGGTCAATCGCGGCCGTGGCCATCGATGAAATCAACCGCACCGGGCTCATTCTGATTCGAGCGCTAAGCGAAATGGGCTTTCGAAACTTTTACACAACCGACTACGAAAAGGTTTCAAAGACGGACCTCGGCGAACTCGGGTTTCCGGCAGGGTCGCTCGGCATTTCTCGAGTGTCCGCCGCTAGAGAGCTCCTGGGCAATTTTGGATTGCTGAACTTTGAAACTAAGAAACACCAAATTTCCGTGCGAGCTCTATCGTCGAACCACAACATCTCCCCCAATCGATACCGCGGAAAGTTGGAGCCGCATCTGGTTATCGAATACGGTGTCGAGGCGATAGAGGTTTCCTCGGTGATCACTGCTGGACTTACAGCGTGCATTCGCTGCCGTGACCTTTGGCGAAGCGAGGACGACCCGAATTGGTGCAATCGCACGATTCAACTCGCCTTACGTAGAGATCACCTGGACGACGCCGCGGCACTCCTGATGGCTACCTCGCTGGCAGCCAAAAACATCTGCGGCTTTGTAGATGTTGGGTCGCCAGGGGTGGCCTTCGAGGTGAACCTGAAGTCACGAACCTTCCGCGAAGTCGGACATCAGCGACATCCGGCTTGCGGATGTCATAGGTCAGAAACCCAGAACCTCTAGGAATCTAGAAGCGGCTCTCGGTCTCGCAGTCAAGGCATCGAATTGGTAGTAGCTGATTTGCAGTTGCTTTCTGGCACGGGTTAGACCCACATAAAGCAAGCGACGCTCCTCTTTGATTTCAGCCTCGCTCTTGGCATAACTGATCGGGAGAAGGCCTTCATTCAGACCAACTAGAAAAACGCTGTCCCACTCCAAACCCTTGGCCGCGTGAATCGTAGAGATGGTGACAGCTGGTCTAACCGGTTCGTGCTGCGAGCGAATGCGTTCGTCGATTTCCTTTACGAAATCGGCAACCGAAGATCCTTCCGGCAATTCGTCCACAATATTCACAAACGAGTTGATGGCGTCCCATTTCTCGTAGGCAGCACCGGTTTCTGCAGGCGCGACCGACTTCCAACCAAGCGCTCTGGCTGCATCGGTCACAACCTGGTAAACCGGCAGTGAATTCGGAAGGATAGTCTCGGCGCGAATCAGACGCAACAGCTCCAGGATTTCTTTACGGCTGAAAAAACGCTCACCACCGCGCACCTGGTAATCGATGCCCTCGGCGGATAGCGCCTGCTCGAACACTTCAGACTGAGAATTGATGCGATAGAGAACGGCAATTTCCTGAGGCTTCACGCCCTGCTTCAACTGCCGCTTGATCGCCTGCGCGGTCACCTGCGCCTCGGTCACGGCATCCTTTGCAGGCACGAGTTCTGGATCGACCCCGGAGGCAGACTGAGCAACCAACTCACCCATTACCGTTTCACCGCGGATCAGACGGTTCGCAAGTTCCAAAATGTTAGGCGTCGACCGATAGTTGCGAGTCAAGGTAACCATGGTTGCGTCTTCGAAGGTTTTATCAAAGTCGAACAGGTAACTGCTCGACGCACCGGTAAACGAGTAGATGGTCTGATTCGGATCGCCAACCACACAGAGGTCGTTGCGGTCGCCAAGCCAGGCATCTAGCAGTGCGTGCTGCAGCGGAGAAATGTCTTGGTATTCGTCCACGGTGAAGAAGCGATATTGCTGCTGGATGTGTGAAAGCACGCGTGGCTCGGCTTGAAGCATGCCGAGGGTGAGGATGAGCACGTCTTCCCAGTCAACCTTCTGGCTCTTGATTTTGGCTTGCTCGTAAGCATTCATGACCGCAACCAGTTTCTCCGAGGTAAGCGATGCCACGTTAGGACGAGCCGCTGCTTCGGCTGCGTACTGCTCCATCGAACGCATCGTGAATTTGCGCCACTCGATTTCGGCAGCGATGTCACGAATGGCAGCGGCGTCGAACTTGAAACCAAGCTCGGTTCCAACTTGAGAGATCAACTGAGCTTTGCCGGTCAAAACATTCGGAGCTGGCACTCCGGCTAGTTGCGGCCAAAAGTACTCCAACTGGCTCAGCGCTGCGGCGTGGAAGGTCTTGACGGAAACACCCGGAATACCGAGCGAACGAAGTCTTGCGCGAAGTTCACCGGCGGCGCGGTTCGTATAGGTCAGCGCGAGAACGCGGTTGGCTGCAAACTGGCCATTAGCGATTCCATAGGCAATGCGGTGAGTCACGGTTCTGGTCTTACCGGTGCCAGCTCCGGCCAGAATGCAGGTTGGCCCGTTCAGTGCCGTGGCTGCCTCTGCCTGCTCCGGATCGAGTGCTGCAAGAAGTTGTTCTGGATTCATCAGCCGTTCGAATCCTTTACCGATTGCCCTAGCCAATGCTCAATGATTGCACGAGCGATGGACACTCGACCCGGTAGCAAGAGCGTGTGGGCTTCCGCCAACAGCTCTTCGCGGGAGAACCAGCGGAGCTTCACTATCTCTTCACCATCTGGAACTACATCGCCACTGACATAGCGAGCAGTGAAACCGAACATGAGCGAGTATGGGTATGGCCATGCTTGCGAACCGATGAACTTCGGGTCGGCAACGATGATTCCCGCCTCTTCGTTCATCTCACGAATTACGGCAGCTTCCAACGACTCACCAGGTTCAACGAATCCGGCCAGAATGCTGTATCGATTGCTCTCCCATACGCCTTGGGATCCGAGAAGGATTCGATCCTGATCGTCCAAGATTCCGACTATGACGGCCGGATCGGTTCGAGGGAAAAGTTCCCGACCTTCGGCCAGACACTTGCGCACCCAGCCTGCACTGGTAACCTCGGTTGCGGAGCCGCAGGCGGGACAGAAACCATGCGTTTCGTGCCAGTTGGAAAGAGCCAGTCCCTGCGCGAAGATCGAGGCCTCGCCTGCACTTAACCCCAGCCCGGTCTTGCGGAGCTGGTGCCACTGCGAGTCATCCAGCTCCAGGTGCTTCGCCGCTTGCTCATCAAGCAAGGCTAGGACGTACTGCGCACCGGTCTCCAGCGACTTACCTAGGTAAGCGGTCGGAGCTACGCCAGCCAACTGACTAGGACGAAAGAGTTTGAGGCCGGAATCGGCTGTCAAAAGCGTTGCTTGTTTGTGAAGAACCACAACCTGCACTTCGTCGCTAGCCCAGAGATCGTCAAGGAAATTGGGCTTGGTGCGACTCAGAGAATCGCGGTCCAAAGCAACCGCAGCTAGAGGCAAATCGAGGATGACTTCATGGTTCATAGCCTCCACCTTTCCCTAACCTCATGCGTGGCGTAACGCCGCTGCAAGTGACTTGTTATTTAACCTGAACTTATGGCAAGTTCTCCCTTGATTTTAGCGGCGCTAGCAAAGGCCGCTCTCCCGTCGTACCAGTTCAAATCTGTGGCAACCTTGCCATCCCACGGAAACGGTCCGATTGACTCGGTCCTCCTTACCGACACCGACGGAGTTCAGTACGTCATTCGTGAGGCTAAGAACGGCTCAGGGAACCTAAAACTTGCTGGAGACAACCAGGCCGCCAAGGTTGCCAAGACTGCTGGACCTTTGTCTTTCAAACTTCCAACTCTTATCGGCGAGACCCGAAACCAGCGCGGAAACACCGTCCAGGTTCTCGAATTCATTTACGGCAGTGCAGTTGACATCGATACCTTGAACCCAGCCGAACAACTGGTAGGCCACCTAGGACGAGCGATAGCCAGTATCCACAACCTATCGGCTGATCGCCTTCGCCAGGCCGGCGTGCCAGAGTTCAATGCGAACCAAGTTCGCGAATCGAGACTTGCCGAGCTAGACCGTGCCGCGGCAACCGGAATGGTTCCAGCTACGTTGCTGCAGCGCTGGGAAAACGCGCTTGAAGACCTGGATCTGTTCCGTTTCAAGCAATCTGTAATTCACGGCAACCTCATTGGCGAAAACATTCTTGAGCTCGATGGCGAAGTTAGCGGAGTTCTAGGTTGGTCTTCCCTGCGAATTGGTGACCCTGCAGAAGACTTAGTTCCATACGCGGCTTCGCAGAACAGCGAACTTCTTGATGCTGTGAAGTTTGCCTACTTCGAGAACCGCGCAGACACGGACGCCAACCTTGCACAGCGTGCCACTCTTTACTCTGAACTCGACATCGCTCGCTACCTCGTGCAGATGCTTGCCGAAGGCAACCAGGGCGAGGCAGAGTGGGCTTCCAGTGAACTTGAGGTCATTGCCGGCCTTGTAGCCAGTGGCGATGCCCGGCTATTAAGCACCAACGGTTTCGTTGCCCTTGCACCACTGGTTGTGGCAGACACTCACACCATCGTGACCGAGGCTGTACCTGAGATTGCTCCCGAGCTAGATAACGTCAGCGACCTAGCAACCAGACCAATCGATCTACCTGAAAGCTCAGACGACCAGCTTTTCTAGCACCTTGTCCCAGAGAGCTAGAAGCTCTTCGGAGCTCTGTACGTGTTCCGGCTTGATCTCTCGATCATCGGCAACGTAGTAAAGGCAAACGCCAACCTTCTCAGGCGCTACACCGTGCAGGCGAGTAAATGCCATGCGGTAAAGCGCCAGTTGCAGTGCACGCTGGGCAATCTCATCCTCGGTAACCGGCGGCTTGCCAGTCTTCCAGTCGACGATCTCGTAACCGTCTTCGGTTTCAAACACGGCGTCCAACTTACAGATGAAGGTGTTGCCACGAATCGTCACCTGGATTTCGGTTTCGATGGCAAACGGCTTCATGTCTGCAAAGCGAGACTTTTCAAAGATGGCTCTAAGTTCTTCGACGGTCTTGGTGGTTGCCTCATCTTCGTTCGGCACCTCAACGGCGTCGATTTCATCGGAACCAGACAGAACACCGAATCGAGCTTCTACCCAACCGTGGAATAGAGTACCGGCCATGGTCTGCTTGTATGGCTGCTCTGGGAGTGGTCTG
>JBEBAN010000021.1:0-17737 GCA_041158865.1 Actinomycetota bacterium | reverse complement strand
AAAAGAAACAAATAACAACAATCCGGCCTGATTCGACAGGTCGACCAAGTGTGGCAGAATTGGGATTCACACCCAATCGCAGCTACCCATCTAAAGACGAGGATCGTAGTGAAGTTCCAGGTAAACAAAGACGCCTTCAACGAGGCCGTATCTTTTGTAGTTCGTGTTTTGCCACAGCGCATTCCAATGCCAATCCTCAACGGAATCTTGATCGAAGCAGACGCCAACGCGCTTCGCCTCTCCGTCTTTGATTACGAGGTATCTGCTCAGGTTGAAATCGTTGCCAAGGTGGAGAATCCAGGCCGCGTCCTAGTTTCCGGTCGTCTACTTTCCGAAATTACCAACAAGCTTCCAAACGCTCCAATCGACGTAAACCTAGAAGGCAACAAAGTTCAGGTTTCATGTGGAGCATCGAAGTTCGCGCTGCTAACCATGCCGGTTGAGGAATACCCAAATCTTCCGGAGATTCCAGAAACCACCATCACCGTTTCGGGCGAAGACTTCTCGAAGGCCATTCACCAGATCGTTCCAGCTGTCGCCAAGAACGACCACGTAATGACCTTGAACGGAATCCTGTTCGAGGTTATGGCCAAATCCATCTCGCTACTTGGCACTGACCGTCATCGCATGGCAGTCAAGGAAGTTGCCTGGACTGGCAAGGATGACCTAGTTGGCTATGTGTCTGTAGTTCCAAACCGCACGCTTAGCGAGGTTGCTAAGACTTTCGGTCACACCAGCGATCTAACCATCGCAATTAACAAAGACGAAAACCGCAGCCTGGTAGCCTTCAAGGCCGGAAACCGTACCGTTACCTCCCTACTAATCAAGGGACGTTACCCAGATGTCAAGGAACACCTGCCTTCGGAAGAAATTCCGGCCTACGCAGTGGTCAACACTCAGGACCTAATCGACTCGGTTCGCCGCGTCAGCCTGGTTCTTGAGAGTGATGCGCCTGTGAAGTGCCAGTTCGAAGAGGGCAAGCTGGTCCTTGAAGCATTCGACAACGAAGTCGCGCAGGCTTCGGAATCTCTACCGATCGAATTGACCGGCGCCGGCAAGGTTATCAGCCTTCGTCCTCGCTACGTCATCGACGGTTTGGCTGGTGTCCACAGCGAATTCACCAGAATTTCGTTCATGGACAAGGGAAACCCAAACAAGCCAAGCCCGGTTTTGATCTCGAGCCAGGCAGCAAAGGATGACAAGGACAGCGACAACTACCGCTACGTCCTTCAGCCTCACCTGCTACAACGCTAAAAACTACAAGAAAGGTACCGCTATGAAGATTGGTCTAATCGGCCTAGGCAAAATGGGCGGCAACATGCGTCAGCGCCTTCGTAACAAGGGAATTGAAGTCGTTGGTTACGCACGCAGCGCAGAAAGCAACCCAGATGTTACATCGATCAAGGAACTCGTTGAGTCACTTCCTACCCCACGTTTGGTTTGGGTAATGGTCCCTCACGGAAAAGCCACAGACGCGGTGATCGACGAGCTAGAGCAGTACCTTGCTCCCGGTGACTTGATCGTTGAGGGTGGAAACTCACGCTTCTCGGATGACGCACGTCACGCAGCACAAGTCGCCGAAAAGGGAATCGGCTACCTTGACTGTGGTGTTTCCGGTGGTGTCTGGGGTCTAGAAAACGGTTACGGATTAATGGTTGGCGGAGACGCAGCTCTAGTTGAGCAGGCTATGCCGGTATTCGACGCACTTCGCCCAGAGGGTGAGCGTGCCGAGGGCTTCGTTCACGTTGGTGATGTTGGTGCTGGTCACTACGCCAAAATGGTTCACAACGGCATCGAGTACGGAATGATGCAGGCATTCGCCGAAGGTTACGAGCTTCTAGAGAAGAAGGACATCATCAAGGATGTTCACGGCACTTTCGCTGCATGGCAGCGCGGAACCGTAGTTCGTTCCTGGCTACTTGACCTTCTGGTTCGCGCGCTCCAGGAAGATCCACACCTGGCCAACATCAAGGGATATGTTGAGGACTCGGGCGAAGGCCGTTGGACCGTTGAAGAGGCAATCGCTAACTCGGTTCCAATGCCGGTTATCACCGCTTCTCTATTCACTCGTTTTGCTAGCCGCCAGGATGACTCACCTGCTATGAAGGCAGTTGCTGCTCTTCGTAACCAGTTCGGTGGTCACGCCGTCAAGAAGGCCTAGTACTTTCTAAAGAAAAGCGAGGGGTGAGGGATGTTTGTAAAACACCTCACCCTTTCGCATTTTCGAAATCACAAAAATTCCGAACTTGCCTTTGAAAAAGGCGTAAATCTCCTGGTTGGCCCAAATGGCATGGGTAAAACCAATGTCGTAGAGGCGATTGAGTATCTAAGCACTCTGAGCTCACATCGCGTTGCCGGCTATCAGCCACTAATTGGCAAAGATGGCACCCAAGCCCTAGTGCGCCTGAAGGTAAGTCACCTGGATAGAGATGTTCTGGTTGATTTCGAGCTAAATCGTGAGAGTGCCAACCAGCTTCGCATCAACGGATCACCGTCTAATCGCATGCGCGATGTCCTAGGTATCGTTCAGACCGTGGTTTTCGCTCCGGAAGACCTCGATATCGTCAAACGCGACCCTAGCAACCGTCGTAGTTTCATCGATCAGCTGGTGATTCAGTTCGCACCGCGAATGGCCGGTGTAATTGGCGACTACGAACGGGTACTCAAGCAACGCAATACTTTACTGAAAACAGCGAGAATTACAAAAACTTCCGGTTCCGCCCTAAGCACTCTCGATGCGTGGGACGAGAGCCTGATCAAATACGGCGTAGAAATGATTCAAGTGCGCCTAGAGGTGCTGGAAAAAATCGCCCCACACCTTAAGAAGGCCTACGCAGCCATAGCGGTGACCAATAACAACCCTTCCGTGCTCTATAAGAGCTCGTTACTTGGAAGCCAAGTAGTAGATGACTCCGAAGATGCCGAACTCGAATTCCTTGAAATTACAAAAATCGGCGAAATTGAGAACTTCTACCGGGCCAAACTCGCTGCCGTGCGAAACAAGGAGCTAGAGCGCGGAATCACGCTGGTTGGCCCCCACCGAGACGATCTGGTTTTGCTACTTGGAGACCTCCCGGCCAAGGGATATGCCAGCCACGGGGAATCATGGTCATACGCTCTGGCACTGAAACTAGCTTCGGCCGAGCTGCTAAAGACCGAAAGTAATACTGGAGACCCGATCATCGTCCTGGATGACGTCTTTGCCGAACTAGATTCCGGCCGCCGAGACCGTTTGGCCGAGCTTGTTTCCTCGAATGAGCAGGTTTTCATCACCGCTGCCGTGGCAGAAGATGTTCCTAGTAGTCTGAAGGCTACGGTTTTTAGAGTGGAGAACGGGGTGGTGAATCGTGTCTGAGACCGATGGCTTCGCCCAGGAGTTCTACTGGACAATGCGTGAGGCTGTAACCGGCAGGCTAAGCCGTGATCAAAAGCGCATCAACGAACGCAAAAAACGTGGCGGAAGCCGATCCTTCCAATCGGGACGTGATCCGGTCACCGTTGGCGACTCGTTGGCTGGTCTAATCAAAGATTTCAAGTGGACCAACGAACTCGGGGAAGCCGAGCTTTTCGAAAAATGGGCCGAAGTTGTAGGCCAAGATACCGCAGCCAAATCCACTCCCGAGGGACTTGATTCGGGTGTACTCACGGTCCGTTGCGCATCAACCGCTTGGGCCACCCAGTTGCGGCTCATGCAGAGCGAGATTTTGGTCAAACTTGGCGAGCAATTCAGTGATCTAAAAATCGTCGAATTGAAGCTTTTAGGACCAGCCGGACCAACCTTTAAAAGGGGTCCGCGAAGCGTGCCTGGCAGAGGCCCGAGAGACACCTGGGGATAGGCCTGAAATCCGCGTAATTATGCGGAAAAGTTGCCTTTCGATATCCCCCAAAATGTCGCTGTTTCTCGGTAAAATTTAGGGGTTAGCAACCCCGGATTTAAGTCGGCAAATTGTGTCGCAGTCGTGTGGGCCTAACTCAGGGCTAAGGAGCAAAAAACTAACATGACTACACCTGCTGAAAATAGCTACGACGCTGGAAATATCCAGGTCCTCGAAGGCCTAGAGGCGGTACGTAAACGCCCTGGTATGTACATCGGTTCCACTGGTCCTCGCGGTCTTCACCACCTCGTTTACGAAATCGTCGACAACTCGGTTGACGAAGCTCTCGCCGGTCACTGTGACACCATCAAGGTCACTATCACTAAGGACGGCTGGATCCGCTGTGTTGACAACGGCCGTGGAATTCCAGTTGCGGAACACCCAACCGAAAAAATCTCGACCGTCCAGGTGGTACTAACCATCCTTCACGCCGGAGGAAAGTTCGGCGGCGGCGGTTACGCGGTTTCCGGTGGTCTTCACGGTGTGGGTGCGTCGGTTGTGAACGCACTTTCTTCCCAGCTAAAGGTCCAGGTTGCTCGTGAGGGATTCCTTTGGAACCAGAGCTACAAGATCGGTGTCCCTGATGCCCCGCTAGCCAAGGGTGAAAAGGCCGATTACACCGGAACCACGATTGAGTTCCTAGCCAACCCAGAGATTTTCGAAACCGTCGAGTACGACTACGAAACCCTGCGCGCTCGCTTCCAGCAGAGCTGTTTCCTAAACAAGGGTCTGCGCATCTCAATCTCGGACGAGCGCACAGGTCGCAGCGACGAGTACTACTACGAGCGCGGACTTGAAGACTACGTTGACTACCTAAACGCTTCGAAGAAGAGCGAACTGGTTCACAACGAGATCATTTCGTTCGAAGCCGAGACTCCTGAGAAGACTCTTTCCGCAGAAATCGCAATGCAGTGGACTAACGCCTACAACGAGAGCGTTCACACCTACGCAAACAACATCAACACCCACGAGGGTGGAACTCACGAAGAGGGTTTCCGCGCAGCACTTACGAGCCTTCTGAACAAATACGCACGTAACGCCAACCTTCTAAAGGAGAAGGACGAAAACCTAAGCGGCGACGACTGCCGCGAAGGTCTAACCGCTGTCATCTCGGTCAAGCTTTCTGAGCCACAGTTCGAGGGTCAGACCAAGACCAAGCTGGGTAACACCGAAGCCAAGGCTTTCGTGCAGCGTATGGTCAACGAACATCTAGGTGACTGGTTGGAAGAACACCCATCCGAAGCCAAGGACATCATCCGCAAGGCAATCCAAGCAGCAACCGCTCGCCAGGCAGCACGCAAGGCTCGCGAAGCAACCCGCCGTAAGGGTCTACTCGAGTCGAGCGGAATGCCAGGAAAGCTGCGCGACTGCTCGAGCCGAGACCCTAAGGTTTCGGAAATCTACATCGTTGAGGGTGACTCGGCCGGTGGTTCTGCCGTTCGCGGTCGCAACCCAGAAACCCAGGCCATCCTTCCACTTCGTGGAAAGATCTTGAACGTTGAGCGCGCTCGCCTAGACCGTGCCCTCGGAAACAGCGAAGTTCAGTCTCTGATCACCGCCTTCGGTACCGGAATTGGTGAAGAGTTCGACATCGAGAAGATCCGCTACCACAAGTGCGTACTTATGGCAGACGCCGATGTTGACGGTCAGCACATCCGAACCCTGATTCTTACCCTCCTGTTCCGCTTCATGCGTCCGCTGATTGAGCACGGTTATGTTTACCTAGCTCAGCCACCGCTTTACCGCATCAAGTGGACCAACGCCGAACACCAGTACGTCTACTCAGACCAAGAGCGCGACGAACAGCTGGTTGCAGGCCAGGCTGCTGGCAAGAAGATCCCTAAGGAAAACGCGATCCAGCGCTACAAGGGTCTAGGTGAAATGGACTACGACGAACTCTGGTCGACCACCATGGACCCAGCTCGCCGCACTCTACTTCAGGTGACGTTGGACGACGCCGCCATGGCCGATGAGGTCTTCTCAACCCTGATGGGTGAAGACGTTGAAGGTCGCCGCACATTTATCCAGCGCAATGCCAAGGACGTTCGCTTCCTAGACATCTAGGTCGCGAGAGAAGAGATAAGACATGGCTGAAGAAACTACAAACCCACAGCACGACAACGTAGAGCAGGTCGACCTCCAGGTCGAAATGCAGCGAAGCTACCTCGACTACGCGATGAGCGTTATCGTTGGTCGCGCCCTTCCAGATGTTCGAGACGGCATGAAGCCGGTTCACCGTCGTGTCGTTTACGCGATGTTCGATGGCGGCTACCGTCCAGACAAGCAGTTCAGCAAGTGTTCGCGCGTCGTCGGTGATGTCATGGGTCAGTACCACCCACACGGCGATACCGCGATCTACGACACCTTGGTTCGTTTGGTCCAGGACTGGAACCTTCGCTACCCACTGGTTTCCGGTCAAGGTAACTTCGGCTCCCCTGGTAACGACCCAGCTGCTGCTCCTCGTTACACCGAGTGCCGCATGGCTCCGCTTGCCCTCGAAATGGTTCGCGACATCGACGAAGAAACCGTTGACTTCCAGGACAACTACGATGGCCGCACCCAGGAACCTACCGTTCTACCGAGCCGTTTCCCAAACCTTTTGGTCAACGGTTCCATCGGTATCGCGGTTGGTATGGCTACCAACATTCCTCCTCACAACCTTCGTGAAGTTGCCGACGCCGCTCAATGGGCTCTAGCTAACCCGGGCGCCAGCAAGGAAGAGCTTCTCGAGGCCTGCATCGCTCGCGTAAAAGGCCCAGACTTCCCAACCGGCGCAACCATTCTTGGTCGCAAGGGCATTGAAGAGGCCTACCGCACTGGTCGTGGCTCGATCACTCAGCGCGCAGTTGTGAATGTTGAAGAACTTCACGGCCGTACCTGCCTAGTGGTTACCGAACTTCCTTACCAGGTAAACCCAGACAACCTGGCTCTACGTATCGCCGAGCTAGTCAAGGAGGGCAAGCTCCAGGGCGTTGCCGACATTCGCGACGAAACCTCAGGTCGTACCGGTCAGCGTTTGGTGATTGTTCTGAAGAAGGATGCGGTTGCTCGCGTTGTTCTAAACAACCTCTACCGCCTAACCCCACTTCAGGAAAACTTCAGCGCCAACATGTTGGCTCTGGTAGATGGCGTTCCACGAACCCTCACTCTGGACGGCTTCGTTTCTAACTGGATCGAACACCAGGTAGACGTAATCGTTCGCCGCACCCAGTTCCGTCTTCGTAAGGCAGAGGAACGCGCTCACATTCTGCGCGGTTACCTCAAGGCCCTTGATGCACTTGACGCAGTTATCGCTCTGATCCGTAAGAGCGCATCTGCCGATGTTGCCCGTGAAGGCCTAATGGAACTGCTTGGCATCGACGACCTTCAGGCTCGCGCGATCCTAAACATGCAGCTACGCCAGCTTGCCGCTCTTGAGCGTCAGAAGATCATCGACGAAGCAGCCGAACTCGAAGCACAGATCCTTGAGTACCAGGCAATCATCGCCGACCCAGTTCGCCAACGAACCATAATCAGCGAAGAGCTTGCCGAGATCGTCAGCCGCCACGGCGACGACCGTCGGAGCCAGATTGTTGCCGGTCTAGACGGCGACGTCAGTGCAGAAGACCTAATCCCTGAAGAGGAAATGGTTATCTCGCTAACTCGCGGTGGCTACATCAAGCGCACCAAGAGCGACAACTACCGTCAGCAGCACCGCGGTGGCAAGGGCGTAAAGGGTGCAAACCTTCGAGCCGACGACGTGGTGGAACACTTCTTCGTGACCACCACTCACCACTGGCTACTGTTCTTCACCAACAAGGGTCGCGTTTACCGCACCAAGGCCTACGAAGTGCAGGAGGCCGGCCGCGACGCAAAGGGTCAGCACGTAGCAAACCTTCTAGCGCTGCAGCCAGACGAGAAGATCGCTCAGGTAGTTGACCTGAAGGACTACTCGGTTGCTCCATACCTGGTTCTCGCTACCAAGTCGGGCCTAGTCAAGAAGACTGAGCTAACTGCCTACGACACCGCCCGCACCTCATCCGGTGGAATCATCGCTATCAAGTTGCGCGAGGAAGACGAACTAGTTTCGGCCATCCTAGTCAGCGAAGCAGACGACCTAATCCTGGTATCACGCAAGGGTATGTCGATCCGCTTCTCCGCCAGCGACGAAAGCCTGCGCCCAATGGGTCGTGACACTTCCGGAAACATCGGTATGCACTTCCGCGAGGGTGACAGCCTGCTTTCCGCTTCGGTCATCAACGATGTCGAAGGAATGTACGTGTTCGTAGTAACCGAAGGTGGTTACGCAAAGCGCACCAGTGTTGACCAGTACCGACCACAGAACCGTGGTGGTATCGGTATCAAGGTAGCCAAGCTTGAAGAAAAGCGCGGCGACCTAGTTGGCGCACTTATCGTCACGGACGAAGACGAAGTTCTTGTAGTTGCCGAGAGCGGTAAGGTCGCACGATCTGCCGTATCCGAAGTACCTGCCAAGGGTCGCGACACCATGGGTGTGGTCTTCGCTCGTCCAGACGAAAACGACTCCATCATTGGACTTGCCAAGAACTCAGAGCGTAATCTTGAATCTCAGGGTGACGAAGAGACCGAAGCCGCAGAAGAACCTGCAGCAGAAGGAGCAACCGAATGAGCAACATGATCAACCGCCTAAAGAAGCGTGACGTACCACCTGTAAAGCAGGTTCAGCTAAAGCTAGTACGAATCGACTTCTGGTCGGCTGTCCGAACCGGTTTCACCATCACCGTTGGTCTCGGCATCGCAACACTAATCGGCTTCCTTGCTCTCTGGGCACTGGTTAGCTTCACTCCGTTGTTCTCAAGCCTGAACGGCCTGCTAACGACGGTCACCGGAACCGCATCAAACATCACCGTGAGCCTGCCACAAGTTCTAGGTGTTGGCTTCGCCTTAGGCGTATTCAACATCGTCTTCGGAACGTTGATGACCGGCCTACTTGCCTTGGTTTACAACGCCATCGCAAAGATCACCGGTGGAATTAAGATCGGTTTCACCAGTAACTAGGTAAAACGATTTGAGCCTGAGCCATTTTTAGCGTAAAGTTAGAAAGGCTCTAACGGGCCTATAGCTCAGGTGGTTAGAGCGCTTCACTGATAATGAAGAGGTCGGAGGTTCAAGTCCTCCTAGGCCCACGAAGGTTTCGAAAGAAATCCTCAATGGGGACTTAGCTCAGTTGGTAGAGCACCTGCTTTGCAAGCAGGGGGTCAGGGGTTCGACCCCCCTAGTCTCCACGCAAGTGGAAACAGCCAGTCAGAAATGACTGGCTGTTTCTCTTTAACCGAAGCTCTACTCTTCGTCGTCGGTTGGAGCCTTGCCCAACTCAGCTATTTGGAAGAAAGCATTCATGTGCAGAGTAAGTAGAGCGATTCCACCGGCAAAAAAGCACGGCATCACCCAAGACCCAAGTACCCAAAAAGTTGGATTTATGACCATGAGGAATAGAACCAGCATGACGATGCCAATTATCGACGATGCCACGAACTTGCGATAAAGACTCTGACCAACCGTTGAAGCTGGGGCCGGCAGCGCAGAGGCTCGAATAAGTCGAATCAGAAATGCCTGGTTGAACATACCAAAACCGTAAACCCAAACTCCGTAGAAGATAGAACCGAAGAATACGTAAAAGAAAAGCGGACCTCCAACTCCACTGAAAAGGTTCACTGAAGTCAATAGACTCGCTGTCAAAAGCAAGGCATAGCCCAACCACCGAAGCCTCTGGAAGTATCGCTTGGCTGCGCCGCGAGCCATGGCTTGGTAATTAGCAACTTCTATTGCCCTAATCGAATCCAAATCAATGTAACGAGCTTCACGCCAGGCCAACAAGATCAGTGGGAATGAGTATGCCACGTAGGTTAGTAGCCCTAGTAGCTGGAAACTCGATGTGATGCCATTTCTGAAGAAGAATTGCTCAATGAAGGTCTGAATAAAGACGATGGTGTGCCCAAGGTTAGACGTACCGAAGTCGGTATCAAAGGCATAAGCCGTTGCACCTTGGTTATACCAAACCACTAGCGAGGCTAATGCTCCAAGGGTCGCAAGTGTGAGACCTATGCGACGAACGACCAGGTAGCCCATTTTGTATGCCCAGTCGCGATCTTGTACCTGTCGCTCATCTAACATTTCATCCGGCAACGAATTCACGCGTCGAGCGCTGCGACGAAGCATTGCGAATGCGATCGCCATGAGCGGCATAGAAATTACATTTACGGCGTAACCAAGGCTGACTAGCTCACCATGAAGAGTGGTACTTGGATACAGGCTGAGTAAAAACGCCCAACTCGAAGCAACGGCAAGGATGCTGGCGAATCGCTTGGCCCAAGCTCTTTCCAGGAAACCTACGCTTACCTCGTCGGCGACACCCTGTAATCTAAGGGTCTTTAGCCCACGGATTAGTTCGGAAAGTTTATTCATTGTTTGCCCCCTTGAGCGAAAAAAGGTCTTCAACTCCACAACCAAGCACCTGGGCGAACCGAAGCGCAAGGGCTAGCGTTGGCGCATACTCTCCACGTTCGATGTAGCCGATCGTTTGATAGTGCACGCCAACCAAATCAGCAAGCTGTTGGCGGCTAAGACCCGCCGCAGTTCGACGTACCTCTATCTGATTTACTACAAGATCTTTGTCTTGCTTTGGTTGACGACCCATATCCATAGCATAAATGCTATGTAGCACAAATACAACATGCGGCTGAAAGCAAGTTGGATAACTAGACTCGGGTCTAAGTCCATACGACCTTAGGGATTTGGAAATAAATGAACAACCGAGCAATGATTGTCGTAGACATTCAGAATGACTACTTCCCTGGCGGAGCCAATGAACTGGTTGGCAGCACGGAAGCAGCTGCTGTGGCAGTCGAAGTGAAGCGTCACTTCAAGGAATCGGGTTTGCCGGTGATGATGATCCAGCACGTTGCCATTCGTCCAGGTGCACCCTTTTTCCTACCGAACACTGAAGGTGTTGAGATTCACGAGTCGATTGCTGTGGAAGACGGTGATCACCTAGTTGTGAAGCACTATCCAAACTCTTTCCGTGAGACGAACCTTTTGGAGCTGCTAAAGAGCCTGGACGTTTCGGAGTTGACCGTCGTAGGCATGATGACTCACATGTGCATCGACACCACAGTTCGAGCCGCTGCGGATCTCGGATTCAAGGTCGAGCTAATCGGAAACGCTTGTGCAACGAAGGACTTGGAGCATGACGGCCGAAAAGTTGCCGCAGCAGATGTACACGCAGCGTTCCTAGCGGCGATCGACGGATCGTTTGCAACCGTGAGAAATTGGAACTAGACCCGAGCGAACTTGACTTCACCGCACCGGCGTTGTCGCACTTCTAAAGCGACTGTCTTAATCCGACACTTTCACTACGGATGCGCAAGCCGTCAAAGATGTTTCGCGAAGCAAAGAACAGCGCGGTCATACCAGCCATGTCGAATAGCGAGCCGTAGATCGACTTCCATTCATTTGAAATGAAATCTTCGAAGCTGATCTCTTCAGTGCTGCCAGACAAGACCAGAACTAGATCGGTCAAACCACTGCGAAACAGGATGCTCGATAGAGCCGCGCAAACCAAGGTGACAATCAATAGAGTCTTGGTCTGCTTCTTTGACTCTTCAGAGTGGTAACCACCCTTGTTTAGGTCCCACTGGAACATAAACGGAATGATGACGCTGGTCACAGGAATGATGTAGCCGGCAATAGCCCAACCTGGCTTGAAGCGCACGGCAGAATCGTCCTGGCCCTTAAGCCACTGGGCTGCCCTGAAAACAAAGCCGATTGAAGCAATAACTAGGAAGATCCCCGCACCAGCAGCAACTAGCCCAAACAGCATGAAGGCTAGGGCCAACACAGGATTCCAATTGGAGGCGTCCTCGAGTGGATCAATTCCGGTGGCAGAAGCCTCGTTTACATAGAGGATGTCTAGAAAGGTATAAACGGCTGATACTGCAACACCAATAATCAATGCCAATTTCAGCAGGCCAAACCAACTAGTAACTAATTTCATGATTCCCCAATTCGTAGATGGCTCAAGCCTACATAGAATCGCCTTATGAGCATCGAAACCGACGGCGCCAAATTCACTGCGGCATTCATCTTTGAACCTGGAACCTACGACGACGAATTCCATGAGCTTGATGCGCAGATTGATGCGTATGCAAAGGCGTTGGATGGGTATGTGAAGACCGAGCGTTGGGGTAGCGATGACGGCAAGATTCGTAACTCGGTTTACTACTTCAAGAATCGTGAAGCGATAGCTTTGCTTGCTAGATTTGAGCCACATCGCGTAGCTAAGAAGAATTACGCGAAGTGGTACAAGGGTTACCGTATTGAGGTATCCGAGATCACGCAGATTTATGGAGATGGGAACCTCTAATGGAAGATTTGGCTCTAATTGTTTCGCTGATGCTTGGCGGAGAGATTCTTATCTCACTGATCGTCGTTGGTTTTGCCCTGACTTACCGTTTCACCGGCAAGTTCCGCAAGACCACCATGGGTTTGGTTGCTGTTCTGGCAATCGTCGCAGGGTGGCTGTTTGGAATTAGCTGGCAAATGGGTTTGCCTGCCGCTGTAGCTTTGATCGCATCGATTCTGTTCATTTACATTCCTGGTCGTCGTAAATAAGTGTTTAAGGTAGTTGAAGGTCTCCGCTCAATTGAGTTAGGAATGCCTGGTGAATCTCGTCGCAAACTAGTCGATGCGGTTGTGAACGGAAACAAACGGGCAACCGCTGGTCTACTGAGCGAGTATGAATTTGAAGGCGAACAGCTGGAGACGGTTGGGGAACGAGAAGCGATTCTCGACAACACTGGCGAGGCTGTTGCGATTGTGGAAATAACTAAGGTCGAGGTGCTTCCATTTTCCAAAGTGCCGGATGAATTCGCTTTGGCGGAGGCCGAGGGCGATTTGAATGCAGAGGACTTTAGGGAATCCCACCTGAAATTTTGGACAGCGGCAGGTGAGGTTATTAGTGACGCTACGCCAGTGGTAACCCTTTACTTCGACGTTGTCGAGATTCGAGAACGCAACATCAAATAGAAAATCGCGCTTCCCACGGCGGTAATCAAGCCAAAGACAATCATTCCGGTCCGGATGCCGAAGGTTTCGGCCAGCCAACCCAGGAAGGGTGAACCCACAGGGGTTCCGCCCATCAAGACCATCATGTAGATGCCGATTACCCGGCCACGGATGTGTGCGTCCGTTGTTGTTTGGATGTAGGTGTTGGCGGAGACCAGAGTGAGGATTGCGATGAGTCCGTCGAATGGAAGAAGCAGCGAGTAGACCAGGTAGGTCGGGCTGAATGCCATGATCACAATCGATAGGCCGAAGAGTACAGAACCGATCGCGATACCCTTCGGGTTTTTAAAGCGTTGATTTCTGGCTGTTAGAAATGCTCCGGCAAGTGAGCCGAATGCTAGGAAGGTTCCAAGAGCTCCGAACTCGGCTGGGCCCTGTTTGAATTCGTCCGTGGCCATTAGCGCGTTGAAGATTTGGTGGTTCATGCCGAAAGTCGCGGCGATGAAGGCGATATAGAGAACGATCTGAAGATCGACTCGGTCTTTGAAGTAGTGAAAGGCTTCTTTGAGTTTCGCCTTCTCTTTCGGTTTCTCGATTAGGTTGAGTTCTTCTTTGTGCACGTAGAGCAGGGCAACCAGCATGACGATGTAGCTAAGAGAGTTGAGCAGAAACGAAGGCCCGGTGCCGAAGGCTGCGATCATTAGACCGCTAAGGCCCGGGCCGACCAGGCGACCGACATTGAAGTTAATCGAGTTGAGGCTGATTGCTCCAGGCACGTCGTCGGTTGGAACGAGTTCGCTGGTGAAGGTTTGACGGATGGGTGCGTCGATGGCGTTGAACGAGCCAAGTAAGAAAGCCATCAGGTAGACGAACCAGATGTTGGCCGATCCGGTGACGACCGTGATTCCTAGGACCATTGCGACTAGGGAACTTCCCGCGTTGGATAGGAAGAGAAGTTTGCGTTTGTCGAAGCGGTCGGCGAGGATTCCACCGACGGTGCTGAGGATCAGGGTCGGGCCGAACTGGAGAGCTGTAACGATTCCAAGAGCAGCCGCCGAGCCGGTCAGTTCAAGAACGAGCCAGTCTTGGGCGATTCGTTGAGCCCAGGTGCCAATGTTTGAGAGTGCTGTGGCTGGGTAGAGCAGGCGGAAGTTTCTGTGACGAAACGGAGCCAATGCTTTGGGTTTGGTCATTTAGCGAAGAGCGAGACCTGTGGCGGCTTCGAGAATCAGGAGGGCTGCTAGGCGGATGGTTCGCTGGTCTGGTGAATCGGCAGTGGCATCGATCTCGGTGATGTCGATGCTTGTTACCTTGTTGGTCTGGCCTGCGAGCAGTGCGAATTGACGTAGTTCGTCGGCGCTTATTCCGCCTGGGGCAGCGGCTGGGCAGGCTGGCACTACGCTTCGGTCGCAGACGTCAACGTCGATGTCTACGTGGATGGTTTCAACAGTGCCTAGGTGGCTTAGTGCTCGCAGCCAAGTTTCTTCTGGGGTTTGTCTCCGAAGCTGGGCTCGGGTGATGACCATGATGCCGAGGTCCTGAGCGAGTTTTGCGTATTCGGGTGAGTTCGAGAAATCGTTGATGCCGATCTGAACAATCTTGTGACCGGGGAGACCTGCTTCTACGAGGCGTCTGACCGGAGAGCCGTTGCTCACGCCATCGCGGAGGTCGTGGTGGGCATCGAAGGTGATGAGACCTGATTTTCTCAGGTTGTGAGATCCGGCCATTGCGGCGAAGGTGATCGAGTTGTCGCCGCCAAGGGCGATTGAGAGCTTGGAGTTATTGGCAGCTTGGGCTGCGAGAGCCTTGGTGGTTTCTTCACCGTCAGGGCTGTCTGGGTTTTCCGAGTTGCCGAAGTCGCCGGCCTTTAGGGTTGCGAGGTCGATGTTGTGGCTCCAGCTGTAGGTGCTGAAACGAAGGAGTGCTTCACGGATTGCGTTCGGGGTGGTGTGAGCTCCGGTTGGGGAGATCGAGGTTTTACTAGCGCATACGCCATATACGGCAAGGTCTACAGGAGTATTTGGGTCGACCGGTTTTAGCCAGTGAGCGGCTCTTGGCCATTTCGCATCTTCTTTGAGTGCGGTCATCTTTGGGTTGCTCCCAGTCGTTTCGATAATTCTGCGGCTGAAGAAATTACCAGTGTCGCTAGTTTCGCGACCAGTTCTTCGTTTGCGTCCTCTGTTCTAAAGGTTACAGCGAAGGCGGCGGTAGGGAGTCTCAGGTGGTTGGTGGCGGGGGCGGCGATGGTGTTGAGGCCCTCTTGCACGTGTCCACTTTCGATGCTGAACCCTTGGTGCTTTTCTTGGGTGAGCAGGGACTGTAGTTCCTTGACGGTTTCAGGGCCCTTTTCGGTTCGCTTGGTCACCTTGCTGCCGGTTGGGTAGAGGGCTCGGAATTGGTTCGGATTTAGGAGAGCTAGCATCGAGCGACCACTCGCGGTTAGGTGGGCTGGCAGCCTCACTCCAACCTCGGTAACCACCGGTGCAGAGAACCGTGGATTCTCTTTGAGCAGGTAGAGCAGTTCCGCGCCGTCGAGGATTCCAACCTGCGCGGTTGAGTAGAGACCTAGGCGATCTAGCTCTAGGACGATGCGGTGAAGGATTGGTCGGGCTAGGCGCTCGATCGGGTCGTGGCGAAGGTAGGCGGTACCGAGCTCGAAAGCTGAGACGCCGAGGCCCCAGCGTGAGGTTTCCGGGTAGTGAACCACGAAACCTTCTACTTCCAAGACCTTCAGCAGTTGATACACGGACGAGCGCGGGGCGTCGATCTGTCTTGCCAGTTGAACCGCGGTGATCGGGGCTGCCGCCTTTGCCAGATTACTGAGCAGGGCTAGCGTTCGGCTGGCTGCTGGAATCTTGGTTGGCATCTCGTCCTAGTTGTCTGGTATTTCAGACACTACCATTTGAAACCACGTTCCCAAAGGGTGTGGGAAGGAGTTGGATAGAGACATGAACGAGAATCTACGCGCTAACCTGCATGCAGCAACCGGATCTAACATGACCGCCAAGGGCTGGGGTCAGGAAGCTGCCATTCGCATGCTTCACAACAACCTCGACCCAGCGGTTGCCGAGCACCCAGAAGAACTCATCGTTTACGGAGGCAACGGCAAGGCCGCCCGCAACTGGCAGAGCTTCGACGCGATCGTCAAGACGCTTACCAACCTTAAGAACGATGAGACCATGCTGGTGCAGTCGGGCAAGCCGGTTGGTGTATTCCAGACCCACGAGTGGGCACCGCGTGTGCTACTCGCAAACTCCAACCTGGTTGGAGACTGGGCAACCTGGCCGGAATTCCGACGCCACGAGGCGCTCGGGCTAACCATGTACGGTCAGATGACCGCGGGATCTTGGATCTACATCGGATCGCAGGGAATCGTTCAGGGAACCTACGAAACTTTCGCCGCAATTGCCGACAAGCGTTACGGCGGAACCCTCGCCGGAACCCTAACCCTGACCGGTGGTTGTGGCGGTATGGGCGGAGCACAGCCGCTGGCGGTAACCATGAACGAGGGAACCTGTCTGATCGTTGACATCGACGAAAGCCGCCTACGCAAGCGCGTTGAAACTCGCTACCTCGACGAAATCGCAGACAACCTAGACGACGCGATCGACCGCGCGGTTGCGGCCAAGAACGCGAAGAAGGCAATCTCGATCGGTGTTGTTGGAAACGCTGCCGATGTTTTCGCCGAAATTCTCAAGCGTGATGTTCCAGTGGACATCGTGACCGACCAGACTTCGGCTCACGACCCTCTGTACTACATCCCGGAAGGTGTTGAGTTTGAGGACGCCCGCGCCTACGCCGAGCGCAACCCTGAAGAATTCACTCGCCGATCGGAAGCGTCGATGGCGAAGCAGGTTGAAGCCATGGTTGGCTTTATGGCGAAGGGCTGTGAGGTTTTCGACTACGGAAACTCGATCCGCGACGAAGCTCGCAAGGGCGGATTCGCTGATGCCTTCGCATTCCCTGGTTTCGTGCCTGCCTACATTCGTCCGTTGTTCTGCGAGGGTAAGGGCCCATTCCGTTGGGTTGCCCTGAGCGGAGACAAGAAGGACATCTACCGCACCGACCAGGCCGTGATGGAACTGTTTCCTGAGAACGTTCACCTGCAGCGCTGGATGAAGATGGCTCAGGAGCGCATTGAGTTCCAGGGTCTGCCAGCTCGTATCTGCTGGCTGGGTTATGGCGAGCGAGACAAGGCCGGAGAGATGTTCAACCACCTCGTGGCCAAGGGTGAAGTTAGCGCCCCTATCGTGATCGGTCGTGACCACCTTGACTGCGGATCGGTGGCATCGCCATACCGCGAGACAGAAGCCATGCTCGATGGCTCGGACGCAATCGCCGACTGGCCAATCCTGAACGCAATGCTGAACGTTGCATCGGGTGCATCGTGGGTTTCGCTTCACCACGGTGGTGGCGTTGGAATGGGCCGTTCGATTCACGCCGGTCAGGTCACCGTTGCCGATGGCACCGCACTTGCCGGAGAGAAGATCCGTCGCGTGCTGACCAACGACCCAGGCATGGGCGTAATCCGCCACGTTGACTCGGGTTACGACATCGCTAAGGACGTAGCTCGCGAGCGTCACGTTCACGTGCCGATGCTCGACACACAAGTAGGGTAAGTAGGTGCCATCAGTAGCCATCACCGACATCGGGTCGCTCGTCACCAATGACGAAACCCTAGAGTCTGGGCTACTCGGTGAACTAAAAGATGCCGCTATCGTGATCGAGGATGGCTTGATTTCCTGGGTGGGTTCCAAGCACTCGGTTCCGGCTGCCGATAGATCGATCTCTGCCAAGGATCGAACCGTGCTGCCTGGTTTCGTTGATTCCCACGCTCACCT
>JBEBAN010000020.1:0-17990 GCA_041158865.1 Actinomycetota bacterium | reverse complement strand
GGGCACTTTGCAACCGAGGTTTCACCTCGGGCAAGCGCGCTAAGCGGTGATTCAGGTTTGTAGAGCGAAAAGACGCGGTCTGCTTCGTGAAGTCTTGCGCAGGCTTCGTTTAGGGCCACATCGAGTTCGAACTTAGAGAGGTCGGTCCTTCCACGAAAAACGAACACCGTGCCCATGCACTCTTCTAGATGTTCAAACTCGTTCATTAGCCCAGTTTAGAAAGGGCGGAATTAAGAGAGGACTTGAATGCTTCGGTGGTGTAGGTGGCACCGCTGACGTTGCCAAAACTGCTTCCGTTGGAGTCAAGAGCAGCCTGAACCAAAGTAGGAAAAGCCGATTCACGTCCGCTGGTGGCATTAGCCTGAACCAGCTCAACTGCGGTGATCTTTCCGTTTGACTGAGTTACTTTTACCTGAACCTGACCGAAACCAGATTCAACGGCATCCCCGGTCGCACTCTTTGATGAACCATTGGTGCTCACGCCGTTTGCGGCAAACATTGCCGCCACCGACTGAGGGTTTAGCCAGTAATCGATTCCGATTGCTCCGGCCAGCGATAGCACACCGATAACGGAGGTCGACACCAGGTATTTGCGCTCACTGGCAGTCGATTTTTGAAAGGTGTAGACGCTAGAACTTTGCGAGTGCACTGTTCACCGCCTTCTTGAATGCGTTCGTGGTGTAGGTGGCACCGCTGAGGTTGCCAAAACTGGTTCCGTTGTTGCTAATAGTCGCCTTGATTAGGGAAGGGAAGGCGGCATCTCTTCCCTTAGTCGCTGTTCCTTGAATCAGGTTCACATCGGTGATCTTGCCACCAGACTTTGTAACTGAAACCTGAACCACACCGAACTTGTAGCTGATAGTTCCACCGGTTTTAGAGCCGGAGGCCCCTGCCGTTGATCCACTAGACGAAGACTTAGTGGTCTTTGGCTTTGCCGTTGCAGTCGCTTTTGGTTTGGTGGTTGTGGTTGGGGTCGGAGTCTCGGTGGCGGTTGGCGTCGCGGTTGAGGTGGCTGAATCGGTTGGCGTCGGGGTTGCGGCAGCGGTTGCCACCGGCAAACCAGCGCGAGCCGCTGCAATCATCACGCCAATTCCGGCGAGGCCTACGAATGTCTTAGTTGCGCTTCTCACCAGGCAAACTCCTCTGCGTGGATTTGGTTGGCTGGAGTGCCAACACGGGCCAAGGTCTTCTCAACCGATTTAGTCCACGGACTCGGTCCACAGATGTAAACATCCGATTCCGAGACGTATGGAGCCATGTCGATCAGTCGTGCCTGGTCAGGTAAGTCATTGAATTGAGCGGGCAGCCAAGAGGTTGCCACTCCGCGCTTACCGGCCAGAACGTGGAGGCGGAATCCGCGCTCGCGAGCGATCTGTTCTAGCTCACTCATGAGTGCCGCATCCTCGTAGGTGCGAACTCGATAGATGATTGTGACGTCACCAGGGCGAGCGGCAAGCGACTCGGCAAGCGCGCGAATCGGAGGCGCTCCAACGCCGGCGCAAATCAAGGTGACCTTTTCGCGGGTGCGACGCTCTTCGGTGAACACTCCGTAAGGACCTTCGAGGAACACGCGAGTGCCAACCTTGAGATCGCCGAGCTCACTGGTGAAGTCTCCGCGGTCACCGATGGTGAAGCGAACGAAAAGGTTATTCGGTGCTGCCGATATTGAGAATGGGTGAGGCTTTGCCCAGTTCGCTTTGTTCATGATGCGAAGCATGTAGAACTGACCTGCTTGGCCGCCGAGGCGCTCAAGGCCTCGACCGGTTAGGTAGATCGATACGGTGTCGCTAGATTCACGAACCACCTGAGAAACACGAAGGTCGAGCTTTAGGTTGAGTAGCAGCGGTGCCAGCACGCGGTACCAGATCACGTTACCTGCAACAAATAGGTAGAGAGTTACCCAGAACAGGGTAGGAAGTGGGCGACCGGCGATGTCTGATCCGGTAGTGAACTGGTGAGGAACCGCAAACAGAATCGATGCGTAGCCAAGCAGGTGAATCACATACCAGGCCTCGTAGGAGAGCTTCTTGCGCGCTGCGTTGATCGAGGTAATGACCACGATAATCATCAGTACCCAACCAAAGGTCGCGCTCCACATGTCTTCGACGCTGGTGACCAGGCTGATCAGTTCATTCACCACCGAGACGCCGTCGGCGATCGCGAACTGAATCAGCGAAGCTAGGAAGTGCGCGGTGATGATGTAAAGAATTGGCTTGCCCAGCTTCTTGTGGGCGATGGTTACCTTGTCGTGACCATAAAGCTTGTCCAACCAAGGCACTCTAGCAACCAGCAGGGTGTGAATAAGTAGTAGGTCGGTTCCAACAAGTGCGGTGAGCCGGCTGATCGAAGACAGGATATCGGATAGCGATCCGAACTTGGCTGCACCGCCGTCGAGGAAAAACATTGAAATCACTAGGACGACTGTGCCCCAAGCGAAAGACTCTAGAAGGTCTTGAGAGCGCTTTAGCTGATCCCACTTCTTGATGCCAAGACGCACCCGCTGGTTAGGCGGGGTCAGGGTGACCTGGGTTGTCGTCTGGTTCATGCTTCCAACATTGGTTTAGTAACTTGGGAGTTTCCTGTGAGCGACCTGAAAACTCCCGCTTAATAGTTTTCACCAATTCAGGCGTATTCTGATGGCATGACTGACCTTCCACTTCGCAGAAATTTCAAAGATTCGCATGGCGTTGACATCGTTTTCTGGGAGTGGCCGGTAGCCGACCCAAAGGCTGTGGTGCAGTTGGTTCACGGAATCGGCGAGCACGCTAGGCGCTATGACCATGTTGCCAAGAAGCTGAACTCGCTTGGTTACTCGGTCTACGCCGACGACCACCGCGGTCATGGCCAAACCGGCAAGGGAATGGTTGAAGCGGGAATTACCAAGAAGCAAGGACCGCTTGGTCCTGGTGGCATGGACGCAGTGCTGGCTCAGGTAAGGCAACTAACCGAACTAATCAAGAGCGAACACCCGAATGCCAAGCTGGTGATGCTCGGCCATAGCTGGGGATCGATGCTGGCACAGCGACTCTACGACAATTACTCTTCAGACCTAGACGCACTAGTGCTCAGCGGCTCGTCGCTACTAAGCCCTCTGGTTCTCAACAGCGGCAGGCTCAACAAGAAGTGGGAACACCTGCCAAACGCAACCGGTGGAGAGTGGCTCAGTCGCAATCATGAGGTTGGAAAGAAGTTCCGCGAAGACCCGCTTAACTTCGACGAATCGTTTACTCAGACTGTCGGTTACCTCGACACTTTAAAACTGATGGGCGCTCCAAAGAAGACCATCGACCCGACGGTTCCCATCTTGCTTCAAGTCGGCAGCGAAGATGCGCTCGCGGGAGAACGTGGCAACGTGCTACTCGCCAACGCCTTCCGTAAGCGAGGGGTAGATGACATCGTTCTCTTTGTTTATCAGGGTGCTCGTCACGAGGTTTACAACGAAACTAATCAGGACGAAGTTCTCAACGATCTAGCCGTTTGGCTAGAAGCACACCTTTAGTTTCTAGGCGGCAGCTTGCAAGACGCTACGGCGTCTTCGATTGAAATTGCCAGAAGGTCGTGGGTCTCCTGGTGCTTCTCCATGTAGCGCACCACGTAGGAACAGGTTGGCTCAACCTTGACGTGCTGGTTGGCTCGAATGTCTTCAAAACTTTCGCGAACCAGAATCGCAGCGAGGTTCTTACCCTGGTGTACCGGGTTCACGAAGGTGTGGTCGAATACCCACACGTCACCCTTCGGAGTGTAGGTAGCCTCGCCAACCTCTTCGCCGTCTAAGAAAATTACGTAGCGGTTTCGATCGCTCTGGTGCTGAACTTCGGTAGACATGCTGTTAATCTCTTTCTGTGCCCGACTCAATAAATCTAGTGCTCAAGGGAGATAACCTTGACCACCTGAAATCTATGCCAGCGAGCTCGGTGCAACTTATTTACATCGACCCTCCGTTCAACACCGGCCGAAAGCAAACCCGCGGCAAATCGGTAACCACCAGGACCGAGGACGGCAATCGCGTGGGCTTCAAGGGCCAGCGATACCAGATCGTGCGCGAGACCGTACTCTCCTACGACGACGAATTCGCCGACTACTGGAGCTTTCTAGAACCGCGTCTCGAAGAAGCTTGGCGTCTACTCGATGAGACCGGAACTCTTTACCTGCACCTAGATTTCCGTGAGGCCCACTACGCGAAGGTCCTGCTCGATGCGCTGTTCGGCAGGGATTGTTTCCTCAACGAGATCATTTGGGCCTACGACTACGGAGCCAAGGCCAAGAGCAAATGGCCAGCCAAGCACGATACCATCCTGGTTTATGTGAAAGACCCGAAGAAGTATTACTTCAACTCGACCGAAGTTGACCGCGAACCGTACATGGCGCCCGGGCTGGTCACCGCCGAGAAGGCTGAGCGTGGAAAGCTTCCGACCGATGTTTGGTGGCACACCATCGTCTCCCCAACCGGCACCGAAAAGACCGGCTACCCGACCCAGAAACCTAAGGGAATTCTCAGGCGCATCATTCAGGCGTCTTCGAAACCTGGCGACACCGTCCTAGATTTCTTTGCCGGCTCTGGAACTACCGGAGTGGTTGCCGCCGAGCTCGGCCGACGCTTCATTTTGATGGATCGCAATCAGGAAGCGATTGACGTTATACGAGGCCGCCTCGACGAGGCTGGCGTTCCCGCACAGATTCTCGACTAATCGCAAACACCACGGCGAAGGTCAGCACCATTATCAAACTGCTCGCTGCCATCGCCATTCCGTAGTTTTCGCCGCCCGGCTTACTGATCAGCGAATACAACACAGTTGGCAGGGTGGCTTGGTCGCCGTAGGCCAAGAGGCTGGCTGCGCCAAACTCACCGAGTGAAACCAAAGCGGCAAACGCTGCAGCTGTGTAGACGCTGAATCGAATGGCTGGAAGCTCAATCAGCCACCAGATCTGCCAAGGGTTGGCACCTTCGGTTGAAGCCTGTTCCAACTGCACGCGGTCGATTGAAACTAGAGCTGGGTAGACCAGACGAACCACTAGCGGCACTGCCATAACCGATTGAATCAGTGGCACGACCAGCCAACTCTCGCGAAGCGGCAGTGGGTAACCGCCAAAGGTTACGAGGTAGCCGAATCCCAAAACCACAGTGGAGATTCCGAGCGGAAGCAAGAAAGCGATATCCAATATTCTGGTGAAAACCCTTTGCATTTTCGAAGAACCGGATCGGGCCATCAGATAGGAAGCCAGCACCCCAATTAGCAGAGCGATGGTTCCGGCAATCAAGAGATTGCGAATGCTGTTGCCCATCGCGTCAATCACCGAAAGATTCAGCAGGTCCCTGGCGCCACGACCACCGAGGTTCATGAAGTTCTGAACAAAACCATCGCCGGTCGTGAAAGTGCGGATCAAGATCAGGCTCATCGGGGCGAAGATAACCGCTGCCATAAAAGTAAATACGAAGGTCGAAACCAGCCAGTCCTTCTTATCTAATCGCTTGACCAATCCGTCGTGGTCTGCGACTTCAATCCCAAGCCTGCCTCGACCGCCAGATTCGGTGATTCCAAATGCAATCAAAGACAGCAGGGTTTGAATCAGTGCTAGCGCCGAGGCCTTAGGTAGGTCGAGCAGAGTATTGGCAGCCGTGGCGATTTCGGTTTCCAACGAATTCACCTGACCGCCTCCGAGAACCAGGATGATTCCGTAACTGGCCGTGCAGTAGAGGAACGTCGAAGCCGCAGCCGAAATTAAAGCCGGACGAAGTGCTGGAAGTGAAATGAAAAAGAACGAACGAATGCGTCCCGCGCCGTCCAAAGCTGCCGCTTCTTCAACACTCAAATCGAGACTCATCCAGAAGCTTCCGATGGTTCGAACGGCTAGCGAGAAGTTCAGAAAGATGTGGGCGGTGATGATCCAGAAAACAGGATTGTCGCCAAGCCATTCAAATTGGCGAAACAGTGTGAAGCTGGTTGCCACCACGATGGTTGGCAGCATGAACGGAATCGTGATCAGCGAACGAAGGAACCGCTGGCCTGGAAAAGACTTTCGATACATCACGTAGGCACTTGGAATTGCTAGACCAACAGTTACCAGCATCGAGACCAGGGCCTGCCAAATAGTGAACCAAGTTATCTGCAGATCACGAGCGCCAATGAGATGGCTAGTCCAATCGCCGGTGAAACCGCGCGAAAGAATGTTGAGCAGTGGCCAATAGAACAGGACCCCCAGGAAAAGTACCGGGAGCATCCAGTTCCAAAGGCGACTATTCAAAAAGCGCACTCCAAGCGGCAATCCAGTCCTTGCGACCCTTCGCCACATCCAACTGCTGGCCCACAACCGTGGTTGCCTTTGGTGCAAACTCTTCCCAATCATGAGGCAGCTCCACGCCCTGCATTACCGGGTAGACGTACATCAGCTCAGGCAGAGCCTTCTGGAATTCCTGCGAAAGCAGGAAGTTTACAAACTTTTTGGCACCCGTCGGATTCTTTGCGCCAGCTATTACTCCCGCATATTCGGTCTGGCGGAAGCAGTCGTTCAAGATGCTGGCAGTGCCGCTCCTGCCGTCCTCGCGCACCTCGTAAGCCGGCGAGCTCGAGTAGCTAAGAACGATCGGACGATCGCCCGCGCCGCTGGATCCGGAGAAGTCGGTGAAGTAAGCATCTTCCCAACCCGCGGCAACCTTCACGCCGTTGTCCTTTAGAGCCTTCCAGTAGTCCAGATAACCAGGTTCACCGAACTTGGCGACTGTGGTCGCAAGGAAAGCCATTCCAGTCGAAGAAGTTGCAGGGTTTTCTACCACGGTCAGGTTCTTGTAGCCAGGGGTAGACAGTTGAGCGATGTCGGTTGGCACAGCCACACCCTTGGTCTTGAACCAGTTGATGTCGTAGTTGAAGCAAACATCGCCCTCGTCAATCGGAGAGAGCGAACCATCAACGATCCCGTTCTCGCTAGCCAGCGGAGCCAAGGTGTTGTCGATTCCGAAAACCACATCGCCAATCGGTTGGTCCTTGGTGAGAATCAACTTATTGGTCATCGCACCAGCATCACCAGCCTTCACGATCTTGAGTGTTAGCCCGGTCTCGTCTTCAAACTTCGACTTGAGCTCATCGCTGATTGCAAAAGAATCGTGAGTAACCAAGACGACCTGCTCGGAAGCGTCGACTGATGAACAGCCGGTGAGTGTTGTGGCAAAAAGACTGCCAGCAATAACCGCCTTGAATAGTTTCTGCACTTTCGTGCCCTCCTTTTTAGATGGGCACGGGTTAGAGGTCCTCCCTGCGCTGGCATTACCCAGATCAGGTTCGACGGTCGGTGACTTTCAGTCACCCTCTCAGTCCGGTTACACCGAACTCCCGTGTACTTTCTAGATTAGTGTGCGTTCGAAGCAGCAGCCGATTCAGCGGCGGCCGACTTGTCACGCAGTGGTGAAACCTTGATGAACCACGACATCACGAATGCCACTGCGACTACCGCTGCAGCCCACTCGAACACTAGGACAGCCGAGTCCGCGAAGCCCATTAGGAATGGGCGAGCCAGACGTTCGTCTAGGTCCGAAAGGAACGAAGCGTCGGAGCTCATCTTGTCACCTAGTGCACTTGGATCCGTTGCGGCGTCCTTGAGGAACTGCACGTTCGGGTCATCCAGCTCATACTTGCCGGTGGCAACTCCGGTTACGTATTCCTGAGCAGCAGCCGCCATGTCGTCCTTTACCTCTGGACGTTCCATCGCTGATGCGATGGCACCCTTCAGGTTGTTGAACAGGATCGAGATGAACACGGCAACACCCAAGGTTCCACCCATCTGGCGGAAGAACATGGTTGAAGACGTGGCAACGCCGATGTCCTGAGGGGCAACTGCGTTCTGCGCAGCCAAGGTAAGGGTCTGCATTAGCTGACCAAGACCCATACCGATGATCACCATCGAGATTGAAAGAACCCAGATTGGGGTGTTGTAGTGGTAGGTGAATAGCGAGGCGTAACCAGCCGTAAGCATTCCGGTACCCGCAACTAGGAAGACCTTGTACTTTCCGGTCTTTCCGGTGACCTGGCCAGACACCATTGTTGCAATCATCATTCCAGCAACCATCGGTAGCATTAGCCAACCTGACTCGGTTGGGGTCACACCGTTGACGATCTGTAGAAGCATCGGCAGGGTCATCATGCCACCGAACATTCCGATACCCACAATGACACCGAGGATGGTGGCCATGGTGAAGGTGCGGTTGCTGAACAGCTTGAGTGGAAGAATCGCTTCTTCCTTTGCTGCACGTTCGGCGAAGATGAACGAGATGATACCGACCAAGCTAATTACGTAGCAGAGGATCGAGTTCTGGCTGTCCCAGCCCCAGTCGCGGCCGTTCTCGGCAACGAGCAACATTGGAACCACACCAACCACGATGGTGATCGCACCAAGCCAGTCGATGCGGTGGTTCACAGGATTGTGAGGTACGTGAAGGAACTTCCAAACCATGAATAGGGCTAGGGCGCCGATAGGTAGGTTGATCAGGAAGATCCACTTCCAACCGGCAATGCCGACCAGGGTAGGTAGTTCAGAGAACAGACCACCGACAACCGGTCCGAGCACGCTCGAGGTTGCGAAAACGGCCAGGGTGTAGCCCTGGTAACGTGCACGTTCGCGAGGTGGAACGATGTCACTCAGAACGGTAATGGCAAGTGAGAACAAACCGCCGGCACCAAGACCCTGAATCGCACGCCAACCAGCAAGTTCCAGCATCGAACCGGAGAATGCTGAAAGCACCGAACCGGCGATAAAGATTGCGATCGCGATGATGAATAGGCGACGACGTCCGAAGATGTCACCGAGCTTTCCATAGATCGGGGTGGAGATGGTTGAGGTGATTAGGTATGCGGTGGTCACCCAGGCCTGAAGCTCGAGACCCTTTAGGTCATTTGCGATGGTGGTCATCGCGGTACCAACAACACTCTGGTCCAGTGCGGAAAGGAACATTCCAGACATTAGACCTACAAGAACCAACAGGATTTCCTTGTGGCTCATTTCGCCTGCGACAGGCGCTTTGGTGTTTTTAGACATTTCAACTTTCAGCGATCACGATTAAACTTGGACCGTGATTTCGCGCAACTTTATAACCAACCGAAAGGCGCCTTGGTTTATTGCAATCAAGGTGTTGATCCTCGGAATCACTCTTAGTCTAATCACCGTAAACTCCACAGGTGCTATGGCTACCGACCCCAGTAGTTATCAGATTGTGGTAAATAAGGTGACCCCGCTTTCACCGCTCAGTTACCGACCAACTGACCTGGTAACGGTTTCCAAATACAACCCTTATGGCCGAATTTTGAGACGCGAAGTTGCTGCCAAGGTTATTGCCATGGGTAATGCCATGAAGGCGGCCGGTAAAGGAAAGCTAATCGTTCAGAGTGGTTACCGAAGCTACTCGTCACAAAAGTCAATCTTGAAAGCGAAAACCAGCGCCATCGGAAAAACTAAGGCGTTGCTGCTGGTTGCTAAACCGGGCTATTCGGAACACCAGACCGGCTTGGCCGTTGATTTTGCCGCCTACGGGGTTTCCACTCTGACCACTAGCTTCGCCAAGACCAAGGCTGGTCTTTGGCTGGCGGCCAATGCCTACCAGTACGGGTTCGTGCTTCGTTATCCAAAGGGCAAGACCGCGATCACTGGCTACAACTTTGAGCCTTGGCACTTCCGCTATGTGGGAATCCCCGTAGCAACCGAGATGCACGATCAGGGCATCCAAACTCTCGAAGAGTTCTACGGGCTACCGGCAGCGCCTGATTACGTTCCTTAGGAAAGTACTGAGTCAACCAAAGACTTAGCGGCCGCCTGGACTTCCGTCAGGTGGCTTTCACCCTTGAAGCTCTCGGCATATATCTTGTAGACGTTCTCGGTTCCGGAAGGACGAGCGGCAAACCAAGCACTTTCGGTTTCTACCTTTAGACCGCCTAGGGCCGCTCCGTTTCCAGGAGCGTGGGTCAGGATTCCGGTGATGGTTTCCCCGGCCAGTTCGGTCGCAGTTACGGCATCTGCCGAAAGCTTTCCAAGTTTTGCCTTCTGCTCGAGGGTTGCCGGTGCGTCCACGCGTTCGTAGGCAGGAGCACCAAACTTCTGGGTTAGTAAGTCGTAGTGCTGCGAAGGAGTCTTTCCGGTCACCGCTGTGATTTCGCTGGCAAGAAGCGCCAGGATCAGTCCGTCTTTGTCGGTCGACCAGGCTTCACCGTTTCGGCGAAGGAAGCTAGCCCCCGCCGACTCCTCGCCACCAAAACCAACCGATCCGTCGATTAGCCCTGGGACGAACCACTTGAATCCAACCGGAACTTCGATCAGCTTGCGACCAAGATCTGCAACCACACGATTGATGATCGATGAGGAAACCATGGTCTTACCAACGGCAGCGTTGGCCGACCACTCGGGACGGTTGCGGTAGAGGTAATCGATGCAAACGGCAAGGAAGTGGTTCGGGTTCATTAGCCCGTGATCACGCGTGACGATTCCGTGTCGGTCGGCATCGGCGTCATTGCCGGTTGCGATGTCGAACTTGTGACGGTCTTCGATAAGCGATGCCATGGCGTATGGGCTCGAGCAGTCCATGCGAATCTTTTCGTCCCAGTCGAGAGTCATGAAACCAAACTGGAAGTCAACGTTTGGGTTCACCACGGTTAGGTTCAGGCCGTAGCGTGAACCAATCTCACCCCAGTAGTCAACCGATGCTCCACCCATCGGGTCGGCGCCGATCGAAACCTGCGACGCCGCGATGGCGTCCATGTTGATAACCGAGCCGAGCTGAGAAATGTAGTTGTCCTTGAAGTCGTAACCGATTCCGGCTGGTTTCGCCTTGTGCACTTCGCGAAGCCCACTGAGGATGATCTCGTTGGCGCGGGCGGCAATCCAGTTGGTTGCATCCGAATCGGCAGGGCCACCGTGAGGCGGGTTGTACTTGAAGCCTCCATCGGTTGGAGGGTTGTGACTTGGGGTGATGACCAAGCCGTCCGCGCGGGATGGATCGTGCTCGCTCTTGCCCTCGTTGTGGTTAATGATTGCTACCGAAACCGCAGGGGTCGGAACGTAGCGGTTGTTCGAGTCAACTAGTGCCACGACGTCATTGCCGGCCAGCACCTCGAGTGCGGTCACCTGAGCAGGGCCAGATAGGGCGTGGGTGTCGATGCCAACATAGATCGGTCCGCTGATGTTTTGACTGCGGCGATATTCAACGATTGCCTGAGTGATTGCAGCGATGTGGTCTTCGTTGAACGAGCCGTTGAGGGAGGTGCCTCGGTGGCCCGATGTGCCGAAAACAACCTTCTGTTCGGCGAGGGTCACATCTGGATGAATGTCGAAGTAATCGGCAATCAATTTCTCGACATTAATAAAATCCTGGCTACTCGCCTTTTTACCTGCTCGCTCACTCATAAACCAATTGTGGCGGTTAACCTTGTCTTATGTCATCACAAGCTCGTAACAAGAAGACCGTCTACGCCTATCTAGGCCCTGCCGGAACCTTCACCGAACTTGCCTTGCGCCAGGTCAAAGCAGCCGTGGGTCAGGAATGGCAGCCGGTGCTATCGGTGCCAGACGCGCTCGCCGCGGTTCTATCCGGCAAGGCTCACCGAGCAATCGTCCCAGTTGAATCTTCGGTTGAGGGCGGAGTTTCGGCAACACTAGACGCACTGGCCACCACCGAAGGTCTACAGATCTACGGCGAATACCTAGTACCTGTGAACTTCAACCTGGTAGCTCGCCCAGGCGTGAAACTGTCGGACGTTAAGACCGTTGCCGCCCACCCGGTTGCATACGCTCAGGTTCGTAAGTGGCTCGGCGAGAACATCAAGAACCACAAGCACTTCCAGTCAACCTCGAACGCGGCTGCTGCCAGCGACCTTTGGGAAACCGAGAAGCTTGACGCAGCCGTTTCCACCCCGAACATCACCGACCACTACATGGTCAAGGTGATCGCCAAGAACATTGCCGACACCAAGCACGCCGAAACCCGCTTCATCGAAGTTGGTAAGAAAGGTGCCCTGCCAAAACGAACCGGCCACGACAAGACATCGGTGATTGTTGAACTTCCAACCGACCGCCCTGGTGCGCTGCTTGAAATGCTTGAGCAGTTCGCCGTCCGTGGAGTGAACCTGAGCCGAATCGAGTCTCGCCCGGTTGGAGACCGCCTCGGACGCTACCGCTTCAACGTGGATGCCAATGGTCACGCCGGCGACGAAGCGGTTGCCGAAGCGCTTCAAGGCCTATTCCGTTTCAGCCCGAAGGTGACCTTCCTAGGAAGCTATCCAAGAGCAGATAAGAAGGCTTCGGTTCACGAAGGCAATAACACCTCCGAAAGCTATGTAGCCGCCAAGCGTTGGTGGCAAAAAGCGGTCGGCAAATAGACTTATAGCCGTGATTGACCTAAACCTACTTCGAGAAAACCCTGACACGATCAAGGCATCTCAGCGCGCTCGCGGAGCCAGTGAAGAACTGGTTGACCAGGCGGTAGCAGCCGAGAGCACTCGCCGTGCCAAGCTTGCCGAGTACGAGACCCTTCGTGCCGAGCAGAATGCTCACTCCAAGTTGGTTTCCACCGCACCAAAAGAAGAGAAGGCAGCGCTAGTTGCCGACGCCCAGGTGCTTGCCGCCAAGGTGAAGGCTGCCGATGCCGCCGCCACCGAAGCAGCAGAAGAACTGGACAAGCTTCTTTGGCAGATCGAGAACGTTGTTTGCGAAGGCGTTCCTGCCGGTGGCGAAGACGACTTCGAGGTGCTTCGGGAAGTTGGCACCAAGCCAAACTTTGACTTCACTTTCAAAGACCACGCCGAGCTTGGTCTTGACCTAGACATCCTCGACCTCGAGCGTGGCGTCAAGGTCTCAGGCTCTCGCTTCTACTTCCTCAAGGGTTTCGGTGCTCGCCTCGAGATTGCCATGATGAACCTAGCGCTTGACCAGGCAGCCGAAGCCGGATTCACCGCACTAATCACCCCGACCCTGGTTCGCCCAGAGGTCATGGCTGGCACCGGGTTCCTAGGTCAGCACGCCGACGAGATTTACTACCTTCCTGCCGACGACCTTTACCTAACCGGTACCAGCGAGGTTGCCCTTGCCGGCTACCACCGCGACGAAATCGTCGATCTCTCGGAAGGACCCTTGCGCTATGCCGGTTGGAGCACCTGCTACCGCCGCGAAGCTGGAAGCGCCGGCCGCGACACCAAGGGCATCCTTCGCGTTCACCAGTTCAACAAGCTGGAGATGTTTAGCTATTGTGAGCCTGAACAGGCCGAAGCCGAGCACGAGAAGCTTCTCGCCTGGCAGGAGCAGATGCTCCAGAAGTGTGAACTTCCGTACCGCGTGATTCACACCGCAGCTGGCGACCTAGGCTCCAGTGCCGCTCGCAAGTACGACATCGAAGCTTGGGTTCCAAGCCAGGAAACCTACCGCGAGCTCACTTCAACCTCGAACTGCACCACGTTCCAGGCTCGACGCCTGAACATGCGCTACCGCAAGGAAGATGGCAAGACCACAACCCTTGCCACTCTGAACGGAACTCTTGCCACCACCCGCTGGCTAGTTGCCATTCTGGAGAACCACCAGCAGCCAGACGGCTCGGTGCGAATCCCGGCAGCGCTTCGCCCATACCTGGGCGGCACCGAGTTCATCAAGCCAAAGGCACGCGCTTAGTAAATGACTGTTTCCGGTGATCAGCGTTGGATGATTTGCCTCGACATCGACGGTACCCTCGTTCACGATGACGGCTACCTTTCACCACGGGTCGCCGCCGAAGTCCGCAGAGTTCAAGAACTTGGCCACCTCGTCGTCGTAGCCACCGGACGCAGTGCCGTGAACGCCATCGGCGTCACCAAGGAAATCGGCCTCAAGGACGGAAAGCTCATCGCCTCAAATGGTGCGGTTACGGTCAAACTTCATCCGGAACACCCGAGAGGTTTTGAGACCGAAGAGGTTCTCACCTTCGATCCAACCGACGTTCTGACCAAGCTGATTGACAGCCTTCCAAACGCCCACTTCGCAGTTGAAGACGCTCAGGGCGTCTACAAGTTCCACAAGGCATTCCCTGCTGATGCCCTAGGCGATGTGAATCACGAGACTCCGCTCGAAGAACTCATGCACCACCCGGTCAGCCGTATCGTGGTGCTCAGCCCCGAGCAGGAAACCGAAGAGTTCGTAGACACCATCGCAGCCCTCGGGTTATCGTCGGTCAGCTACGCTATCGGCTACTCGGCTTGGCTAGATATCGCGCCACTCGGGGTCACCAAGGCTACCGCTCTAGAAGTTGTTCGAAACCACAACAACATCCGCCAAGACCAAATCATCACCATCGGCGACGGACGAAACGACATCAGCATGTTCGAATGGGCGCGTTCCGGTGGAGGCCTAGCCTTTGCAATGGGTCAGGGTCCTGAAGAGGTTCACAAAGCAGCCAGTTTCGTCACTGATGCCGTCGAAGATGATGGGGTTGCCAGCGTGCTTTCCGGCTTCGAAGGAATTCTTTTTACGCGTTCGGAGGGGTAACCCTGATGTGCGATTTGCGAATCGCAGCAATCACTTTTTCGCGATCGCCAGCAACCAAGGCCTTTAGTGCCGCGCGGTAACGCTCCGGTACCGAGCTCCAGAACGACGACGCCGCATCACCGTAGAGATGATTCGCGGTTTTGTGCAGAGTTTCAAAGTAGACGTCATCAGTGTGCTCAACCCAAGGCAGATAGAAGTTGATGTCGTAGCGAGCAACCGCCCAGTTGTAGTAACTCCACAGAGCAGCGGTTTTCTCAGTTTTCGGATACAAATCCTGCAGATTCGCGAATGTATCTTCAATCGCCTTCAATCGATGCTCTAGGTTGCGCTGCAGATAGCGCTCTTGAGTGATCGAGGTGCCACCACTGACACGCATGCGCCAGTAATAGGTCGTCTTGTGCTGAACCGCGAAACCGCCAGACTCCGCATAGATCTTCGTAATTAGAGCCATGTCTTCATAAAGGAAGCCGACCGGAAATTCATAACCTCCGCGCTTCCAGAAATCGAAACGAATCAACTTGTTGCAAGCTGTGACGTCGGAAAGGTATGCAGGGCTCGTCAGCAGATTCAGCCCACGAGCATCCTTGCGGAAAAGCTCACGATTACGCTTGTAAACCAACAGGCCCTTGAGGCGAGTCGGCTTTCCAACAGCAACATTTCCTTCGCCGACGACATCGAGATAGGACTGAACCGCTCCCAGCGGAAGCACGTCGTCCGAGTCTAGGAACAGCAAATAGTCGGCTGACTTAACAGCCTTTACGCCTGCATTTCGGGCTGCTGCCAAACCGGCATTCTTCTGGGTTACCAAAGTTACCCGAGCATCCGAATCCGCATACTTCGCGGCAATCTCGCCACTGTTGTCGGTTGAACCGTCATTAACTAGGACGATTTCGAGGTTGCGGTGAGTTTGCAGCAGTGCGCTCTTCACGCAGACGTCCAGGTACTTTGCAACGTTGTAAACCGGAATGATAATTGCGACCTTTGGCCCACTTACCGATAAAGAACCCTGCCTCTTCAGCAATCGGTCGTAGCGAGTATTCGTCCACGCATAGAGCAGATCCTCAGCCCACGGCTTTTCGAAGATAGCCGCCACCGGTTTGATAAAAGGAGCGACGTAAACACGCAGGCGCCAGGCCACACCAGCCAAAATCTTCTTAATAAACCGCATCCATTTGAGTTTATTGAAAGAAACAAAAAACGCCTCACAGGCTCTTTTCAGCAAACATCGGCAAACTAAAACCCGAGGCAACTCGGCTAAACTAGGTGAGGCTCTGTAAGAGTTTAGGAAAGCTGTCCGAGCGGCCTAAGGAGCTGGTCTTGAAAACCAGTGAACTGCAAGGTTCCGTGGGTTCGAATCCCACGCTTTCCGCCAGATGTTTAGGGAGCGTGACCAATGGCAAGAAACAAAACAGATCTGCCACGTCACGCCACCCCTAAACCAATCAAAGGCGAAGTAATTCGCCGAATCCTGAATCGCGTAATCGCCAGCATCCTGGGAGCAACCCTCGCACTGGTCGGTGTAACCGCGTTCTCGCTCAACACCCAGATTCAAAGCCACGGCATCAACCTGGTTGACGCCAACGGTAAAGCCATCAAGCCACCAACCACGGAAGAACTTAAGGGCGCCATCAATATCCTGCTCATCGGTTCTGACACACGTGCTGGTCAGGCTGGCGTCTTCGGCCACGATAAGTCCGTCCTAGCCGACGTGATCATGCTCGTTCACATCTCGAAGGACCGCAAGAACGTGGTGGCGATGAGCTTCCCTCGCGACCTAATGGTTCCTTACCCAAGCTGCCCAGACCCGAACGGCGGCTCCCCTTACCTAGCCCAAGCCATGGGTCAGATCAACGCAACCATTGCAAACGGCGGCCCTGGCTGCACCCTGCTAACCGTTGAGAAGCTAACCGGTCTAAAAATTCCTTACCTAGCGATGATCAATTTCCAGGGTGTTATCGACATGTCCGATGCCATCGGAGGTGTTGAGGTCTGTCTCTCGAAGCCAATCAAAGACAAGTACACCCGCCTAGATCTGCCTAAGGGCAAGAACGTGCTTCAGGGTATGAAAGCACTACAGTTCCTCCGCACCCGTCACGGCGTTGGCGATGGCTCGGACCTCGGACGCATTTCGAACCAGCAGGTGTTCCTCACCTCGCTTGTGCGCAAGATCAAGAACGGTGGCGTTCTCGCGAACCCGATTCAGCTCTACTCGCTAGCTAACGCAGCAGCGAGAAACATGACCCTCTCATCGAGCCTCAGCGATGTTGGCACCATGGTCTCGATCGCATCGAGCCTGAAGAACGTTGATCTCGACAAGATCACCTTCATCCAAGTACCGAGCCACACCGGACTACCCGCCCCATATCAGGGACGCGTTGGTTTGACCGAAGACAAGGCAAACATCGTCTTCACCAAGCTTCGCAAGGACGAACCGATCCTGGTGAACGGTAAAAATACTGGTTACGGTACAACCAACACCAACGGTGATGACACCAGCAATAACGAAGACACCTTGGACTTCTTAACCGGAACCAACTCTTCGATCACTACTTGCTCGGGTTAAACCAGTGCCAAAAATCGGCTAAACTTACTCGAGTACTTGGAGACGTCGCATAGCCCGGTCGAGTGCGCCTCACTGCTAATGAGGTAACCCTGAAAGGGGTTCGGAGGTTCAAATCCTCTCGTCTCCGCAGAAAGAAAAAGCCCTGAGAAATCAGGGCTTTTTTGTTATCAAGCTCTACGAACCTCACCTGGCAGTGTGAACAGATCCCAGAGTAAACCGACACCTAAAAACCCCCAAGTACACAACCAGATCAAGCCCTTCACCCAACGCCCCACATAGAAGTGCTGTAACCCAGCCACTCCCACAAGAGCACAGAGCCAAAGTAGGTAGGCCACACCAACCGACTTGCCGTTGCTCGACATCAGCCTTAGGCCTTCCAGGCGGTAGGAGTTTCACCAAGGTTCTTCTTGGTGGCGCTGATGACAATTGCACTCATGCTCTGCTTACCGATGTTTTGAATACCGAGAGTTTTGATTAGTGGCTGGAACTTGGCAATCTTCTTTGAAGCATCGAGAGCGATCTTCGCCACCTTGCCAGCTGTCTTTACTCTGCCCAAGAGCAGCTCTACAGCCAAGCCACCATATTTCTGGATTCCCTTAGAAACTTCGCTATCCAGAACCAAGATGGCATCAATCAACTTCTGGTGAGCTTCTGAGTCGCTCGGGTTGGCACCATGAACTTCAAACGATGCGAGAACATAGATGGTGACAGCGGTCGAGAAAGTCTCAGACTCAGCACCAAGTTCCTCTTCATTGGCGTGAAGTTCCTTCTCTAGCTCCTGCTGGATTTCTACCGGAGTAGCATTCGGGTGCTTTGCTCGAACTTTCTGTAAGTGCTCAGCTGCCAGTTCACGCTTCTTGGCGTAGGCCTTATCTAAAAGCTCTCGGGATTTTGCATCAACGTAGGCCTTGGCCTCACCGGCTTTTTCGGCAACAACGTGAGCGCC
>JBEBAN010000019.1:0-18160 GCA_041158865.1 Actinomycetota bacterium | reverse complement strand
CTCTTCGAGAAATGCACCGCGGCCGACGGTTCGGTAACAAACTTCCCAGTTGGTGAATCCGTCCGAGTTGTTTCCGAGGCTACCGCCCGCGACACCGTGGACATGCTGGAAAAGGTTGTTGAACAGGGACACATTGGTCGAACCGCAGGCGTGGCCGGATATCGCGTTGGCGGTAAGAGTGGTACGGCTCAGACCATGGATGGAAACCGTTACGGAAACCTCTACGCAATTTCGTTTATCGGTATGGCACCAGCCGAGGATCCTCAATATGTGGTTGCCGTGATGCTATACAAGTCACGCAGAACGGCTAGCTCAATTGGTGCTACCCCGGTCTTCAAACAGATCATGCAGCAGACGCTACGTACATATCGTGTGGCGCCGTCCACCACCAAATCCCGCAACATTCCTACAGAGTGGTAATGATGAAAGAACAGATTCCACCAATCCTGAGGCCTGAGGCAGTTGCACCGGTTCGCCTTGCGACCATTCGGGAGAAGTTTGATTTGGAACTAATTTCGGGTGACCTCGAGACGCTAGTTTCCGGCATCAGCATGAACACCAATGACCTTCGTGCGGGGGACCTTTTTGTCGCAATGCCTGGCGTCAAGACGCACGGTGCCAAGTTCGTTCAAAAGGCTTTGGATGCGGGCGCTGCGGCCGTGATTTCCGACACCGCAGGAATCGCCGAACTTGGAAGCCTAAACGTTCCGGTCTTGCGTTTGGAGCACCCACGGAAGCGACTAGGTGCGCTGGCGTCCTTCGTTTACGGAAATATTCCTGGACACATGCCAAAGGTTTTTGGAACCACTGGCACCAATGGAAAGACCTCAACCACCTACATTCTTGAGGCGATGTTGCGTCAGCTCGGTGAGGTCACCGGCCTTACCTCAACTGCCGAGCGTCACATTGCTGGGGAAGTTATTGTCAGTCGTCTAACTACGCCAGAGTCGACCGAAATGCAGGCTCTAATTGCCCGCATGCGCGAGCGTAGTGTTACCTCGGTAGCGATTGAGGTTTCCGCACAGGCACTTAGCCAGTTGCGTGTAGATGGCATTGAATTTGATGTCGTGGGTTTCACCAACCTCAGCCATGATCACCTTGACGACTACGCCGATATGGCCGAATATCTCGCTGCCAAGGTGGCGCTATTCCAGCCGGATCGCGCACACCGTGGTGTGGTTAGCCTCGATTCGCAGTATGGTGAGGCATTCCTGAGTGGATCTGGTATTCCATGCGTAACCGTTTCGATTGATTCCGACAAGAATGCCGACTACAAGGTGCACGTAACGGCAGAGTTACCTGGTCGGACCGAGTTTGAAGTGGTAACTCCGACCGGCCGTGTGATTTCCAGTTCCTTACCGATCATCGGTGCCCACATGGCATCGAACGCAGGGCTAGCCATCGCGATGCTGGTTCAAGCAGGTTTCGCAGAAGAACGAATCGCTGATGCATTGGCTGGGGGAGTTGATTGCTATCTACCTGGTCGCACCGAATTGGTTTCTCCCGCTGGAGCACCGAGCGTTTATGTTGACTTCGGTCACTCGCCAGATGCTTTCCTAAACACGCTCGCAGCCGTCAGAAAAGTGACTCAGGGTAGAGTGCTCATGCTTTTCGGCGCCGATGGTGACCGCGACGCCACTAAGCGTCCGGACATGGCCAAAGAAGCTGTTTTAGGAAGCGACATCTTGGTCGTAACCGATCACCACCCGCGTTTTGAAGATCCAGACTCGATTCGTGCCACGCTCGTTGCCGCTGCACGTGCAGCCAAGCCAGGCGCCGAGATCTACGAGGTTTCGCCACCGGAGGCAGCAATCGTGAAGGCCGTCTCACTGGTTAAGCCAGGCGACTCGATTCTCTGGGCTGGCCCCGGTCACCAGGACTACCGTGACATTCGCGGCGTTCGTACCCCTTACAGCGCAAGGGCGTTGGCAAGGCAAGCTTTGAAAGATGCCGGTTGGTAAATGATCAAACTTGCGCTCTCAAAGATTGCCGATTTCGTCGACGGAAAACTCGTTGGAACTGACGGCTTAGTCACCGGTTCGGTTGAGACCGATTCCAGACTGGTTTCAGCAGGTTCACTGTTCTTCGCCAAACCTGGTGAGGTAACCGACGGACACAATTTCGTGGAGAGTGCAAAGGCTTCAGGTGCAGTTGCGGCGGTAGTAGAGCGACTACTTCCTGAGGTAGACCTGCCACAGATTTTAGTTAGTGACTCGGTGCTCGCCCTAGGGAAACTGGCGTCTGCCGTGCTCGCTCAGGTTCGAGCCGAAACGGGTTTGAAGGTTATCGGCGTGACAGGTTCCAACGGCAAGACCAGCACCAAGAACATGCTGCGTCAGGTGCTCAGCCGCTACGGCGAAACGATTGCACCGCAGGAGTCTTACAACAACGAGGTCGGTGCTCCGATTTCTATCCTGAAAATCGATGAGCGCACCAAGTATCTGGTCGCCGAGCTTGGTGCAGGTGGCGTTGGAAGCATCGAATACTTAGCCAAGATGACTAAGCCAGACATTGGAGTTGTCCTTAAAGTCGGATTGGCTCACGTAGGTGAATTTGGCGGGCCTGAAGTAACCGCGCAGATCAAGTCTGAACTGGTTCGCGAGTTGGACCCTGCCGCTACCTTCATCTACAACTACGACGATGGCGAAGTGGCAAAGATGACTTCACTTACCAGTGCGGAAAAGTTTAGCTTTGGCACCAACCCAGACGCAGATCTGCACTTCGACAACGTGCGCCTGAGCATTGCGGGCACATCGGCAGATTTCCATTTTCCTGACGGCTTGACCCATGAGGTTTCCCTTCAGATCCTTGGTGAACACCAGTTGATGAATGCCGCCGCGACGTTGGCGGTTTGTATCAAGCTAGGTATCCCGGCTGGCGAAGCAGTCGCGGCTCTAGCGGAACTTCCTTTGGCCGAACGTTGGCGCATGCAGTTGTTCAACCTTCCGAGTGGCGTCTCGGTGATTAACGATGCCTACAACGCATCGCCGGATTCCATGAAGGCCGCTCTGCAAACTCTGGCGGCCATTGGGCGCGGCTCCCGTCGTACCATCGCGGTTTTGGGAGAGATGGCAGAACTTGGTTCGTTCTCCCGAGAGGCCCACGACGAAATCGGCCGCCTCGTGGTTCGTTACAACATCGACCAGTTGGTCGTCGTAGGTGAGGCGGCGAAGCTCATTCACCTCGGTGCCATGCAAGAGGGATCTTGGGATGGCGAGTCGGTATTTTTCAGCGGAGGTTCCGAGGCTTTGGACTACATTCGTGGAATCCTAGAACCTGGAGACATTGTTCTAGTCAAATCCTCAAAATCTGCAAACCTGCGGTTCTTGGGTGACGACCTAGCGGAGGTTAAGTCTTGAGAGCCCTTTTAATGGCCGGCGGTATCGCCATGGCCTTCACCCTGTTCACTACGCCATTCTTTATTTGGTTGTTCCGCAAGATCGGCTGGGGTCAATTCATTCGTGATGATGGCCCACAGACCCACCACACAAAACGCGGAACCCCAACCATGGGCGGTATCGCGATCATTATCGGAACTCTGCTAGGCGTCTTTGGTGGAAAGCTCATCAACGGTGAGACGGTCAGTGTTTCCGCGCTGCTCGTTTTATTCATGATGGTTGGACTCGGTCTAGTTGGATTCCTTGATGACTTCATCAAGACTCACAAGCAACGCTCGCTCGGGCTTTCTGGTTGGGCGAAGATTGCCGGACAGGGTGTTGTCGCTGTTGTTTTCGCGATTCTCGCTCTTCAAATCAAGGACGAATCGGGCTGGTCGCCAGCATCGGCTTCAATCTCGTTCACCCGAGACACTTCGATCGACTTGATGGCTTGGGGTACCGGCATCGGAATCGTGCTTTTTGTGATTTGGATCTACTTCCTAGTTGCCTCAACCTCGAACGGTGTGAACATTGCCGATGGTCTAGATGGTCTTGCGACCGGTTCTTCGGCCATGGCCATCGGTGCCTATGCGGTGATCGGATTCTGGCAGTTCAACCAAACCTGTTTCGCAGAGGTAGTTGTTGATAACTGCTACATGGTCAAAGACTCGCTCGATCTCGCTGTGGTTGCCTCGGCGATTGTCGGTGCGCTGATTGGCTTCCTCTGGTGGAACACCTCACCGGCGCAAATCTTTATGGGTGACACCGGTTCACTTGGGCTTGGCGGCGCGCTAGCAGCACTTGCCATCCTCACTCGCACCGAACTTTTGCTCGTACCAATCGGCGGTATCTTCGTGATCGTCACCGGTTCGGTGATCATCCAGCGCGTGTTCTTCAAACTCACCAAGTGGCGCACCGGAACTGGGCGACGCGTATTCCTCATGAGTCCGCTTCACCACCACTTTGAGCAGAAGGGATGGGAGCAAATCACCATCGTGGTTCGTTTCTGGATCATCTGTGCACTATGTGTTCTAAGCGGAGTCGGAATTTTCTATCTCGAGTGGACTTACGCGTAAAACATGCGCGACCTGGCCGAACTCAATAGCTGGCACTCGAATTGGAAAGATCTTCGAGTGGCCGTATTTGGTCTCGGCGTTTCAGGCTTCTCGATTGCCGACACACTTCAAGAACTTGGTTCCAAGGTTTTGGTTATTGCCGACAAGTCGGGCGGCGAGTATCTCGATTTGCTAGATGTCATTGGCGCTTCGCACAGCATTGGTGGCGACTGGGCTACGAACCTAAACCTTCTACAAGATTTCGCGCCTGAGGTTGTAGTAACCTCGCCTGGCTTTCGCCCAGATTCCAAGGAAATTCAGTTCGCACTAAGTGCAGGGCTACCAATTTGGACCGACATCGACCTAGCCTGGCGCCTGCGCGACAAGGTAGGTAAACCAGCTGACTGGATTTGCATCACCGGTACCAATGGCAAGACCACGACGACTCAACTGGCAACCCACATGTTGGAGACCGCAGGTCTCCGAGCGGCATCTTGCGGCAACATCGGAACTCCGATTCTCGACTGCGTTCGCGACGAAATCGGGTACGACGTTTTAGTTGTTGAACTTTCGAGTTTTCAGTTGCACTACCTAGGTCGAATCGAACCTTTCGCCGCCGCGGTTCTGAACGTTGACCTGGATCACCTTGACTGGCACGGCTCCCTTGAGGCTTACAAGACGACCAAGGGGAAGGTCTACGAGAACGTGGAAAGTGCCTGCGTTTACAACCTGGCAGATGATTCCACTCGCGCACTGGTTGAGGCGGCGGATGTTCAAGATGGGGCCAGAGCAATTGGCTTTGGTTTGGGTTTCCCAACCTCGGGGAACCTAGGTTTCACCGAAGACGTTCTGGTTGACAATGCTTTCTCTCCAAATCGCAAGGCGAAGGAAATCGAAGCCTTGGCAACCGGCGATGAGCTCTCCAAAATCGGTGTGATTACCAAACACCTGCTGCAGAACGTTGCCGCCGCTGCCGCATTGGTGAGAGCCTATGGTGTTTCGGCAGAGTCGGTAGCCGAGGCGGTTTCAACCTTCAAACTTGATGGTCACCGCATTGAACTTATAGCGACCAAGAACGACATCGCCTGGATTGATGATTCGAAAGCGACAAATCCTCACGCTGCTGCAGCTTCCCTGGATTCCTTCGATTCGGTGGTTTGGATTGTTGGCGGTTTGCTCAAGGGTGTAGACATAGCACCATTGGTAGAGCGTTTTGCCTCGAAGCTCAAGGCAGCAATCGTGATTGGCGTTGATCGCGCACCAGTGGTTGAGGCACTGATGAATTACGCACCTTCGGTGCCTGTCGTCGAAATCGAATCTCACGATTCGGTCATGACAGCTGCCGTTTCCGCAGCTGCTGGATTTGCGGCTCCTGGCGACACCGTTCTCTTGGCGCCTTCGAGTGCTTCCATGGATCAGTTCAAGGACTATGCGGACCGCGGCACCCAGTTCGCCAATGCGGTTAGGGCAATCATCTGATGGTTCTAAAGCGCAAAATCAATGAGGCTCGTAACTTGTCGGAAGCCATGGTCGGTCAGGTCTATCGTGGCCAGTCCCGCGAGTTCTACACCTTGCTGTTCATCGTAATTTTCCTCGCCGGTTTCGGAACCCTGATGGTGGTTTCGTCCTCAGCGGTTGACTCGGCCAAAAACGGTAACTCGGTCTGGGCGGAACTCTTTCCGCAGGTCGGTGCGATTATCGCCGGCGCTTTAGGGCTAACAGTCGCGGCGTTCATGTTGCCAGAAACTATCAAGAAGTGGCTTGGTTTGATTTTCGCTGGTGCTATGGGTCTACAGATGCTTGTTGCGTTCACTGGGTTAGGTGTGACCATCAACGGTAACCGTAACTGGATCCGTCTTTTCGGAGTTTCATTCCAACCATCCGAGATCATCAAGATTGCGCTGATCATCTTCCTGGCAAAGTATTTGACCGATGCCAACAACTATCGACCGAGCCAACGCGAATACTGGTATGTACCAATCTTTGTTTTCGGATTCGTCGGTGTCTTCATTGTCGGCCTAGCCCAGGATGTCGGTTCCAGCCTGATCATTGCACTAACCATGTTCGGCATGCTGTTCCTCGGCCCGATTTCTTGGACGGCTGTGAAGCGCCTGGTCATGCTCGGTTTGGTCGGTGTGATTGCGGTTATGCTCGCTGGTGGTTCTCGCCGCGGTCGTATTCTGGCTTGGGCCATGCCTTGGATGCCGGACCCAGCCGACTACAACTGGCAGGCCGATCACGCTAGGTGGGCATTCGCCTCGGGTGGAATCTTTGGAACCGGTTTGGGTAAGTCGCAGATGAAGTGGAGTTGGCTCCCTGAAGCTCAGAATGACTTTATCTTTGCCATCATCGGCGAGGAGTGGGGAATGCTCGGAGCTTTGGTAACCATCATCTGCTTCGTCTTCCTCGGAATCACTTTTATGAAAATTGCTCGCAAAACCGATGACCCATACCGGCGTTTCATTGTTTACGGAGTTATGTCTTGGATCATGGGTCAGGCGTTCATCAACATTGCTGTTGTTCTAGGTTTGCTCCCGGTGCTCGGCGTGAACCTGCCTCTAATTTCGTCCGGTGGTTCGTCGATGTTGGTGACCCTGACGGCGATTGGAATGGTTCTAGGCGTCGAGCGGCAAAATGGTCGCGGTAGACCGAAGCTTCGAGTGGTAAAGGGTGGTCGTTCCCGATGACCAACTATCTCTTAGCTGGAGGCGGAACCGGCGGACACGTCAACCCACTGCTGGCGCTAGCCGAACACATTCGCACCAGCGAGCCCAAGAGCCAGGTCTGGGCGCTTGGTACCGCGGAGGGTTTGGAGACCCGTCTGGTTCCCGCCAGAGGCTTCGAACTTCTCATCATTGCCAGGCTCCCGTTTCCAAGGAAACCAAGTCTTTACGCTCTGAAGTTTCCACTGGCTTTTGCTAAGGCGGTGAAGCAGATCCAGAACAGGATACGTGAACTGGACATCGACGTTGTGGTTGGCTTCGGTGGGTATGCCAGTGCGCCCGCATATGTTGCTGCTAGACGAATGCGAATTCCGTACGTGATTCACGAGGCGAACGCGCTACCTGGAATGGCTAACAAGCTCGGTGCGAAAAACGCTTCAGCAGTTGGCGTTGCCTTCGAAGGCACGGCGTTGGCTGGAGCAAAAGTCGTAGGCATGCCGCTTCGTTCCGAAATTGAAGCGGCGCTAGCGCAAAGTGATGTCGAAGCCGCCCGTAAGCACTTTGGCTTAGATCCTAAACTTCCGACTCTTTTGGTTACCGGTGGTTCGCTGGGAGCCAAACGCATCAACGAGCAGGTCGTGTCTGCCTATTCCGCCCTCGATGCTGCAGGTGTTCAGGTGTTGCACATCGTCGGCGGTAATTCTGATTTAGACGAGCAGAAGTCTCCGCTTTTGACACGTATCAAGTATTGTGACCGCATGGACCTCGCCATTTCGGCGGCAAATTTGGGCATTGCCCGTTCCGGTTCTTCAACAGTTTGCGAGTTCGGCGCCTTCGGACTGCCATCGGTCTTTGTGCCATATCCGGTTGGTAACGGCGAACAGCGTTTTAATGCGGCTCACCTCGTGTCAGCTGGGGCAGCGATTTTGATTGAGGACGCTAAATTCGACGCGGCGTTTGTGCGCGACCAGGTGATTCCACTCATCTCCAACACCAAGAAACTAAAGTCAATGTCGGCTGCGGCTAAGGCTGCCAGCATTGCGGATGGCACCGACCGCCTGTACCGAATGGTTCAGGGAGTGTTGCCGAAGAAAGGCGAGTAGCGCCAATAACCTTGAGGCGAGGAAATATTTATGATCAAGCCAGACTTTTCACAGCCCGTCCCTGATGACCTAGGAACTGTCCACTTCGTTGGCATCGGTGGCTCGGGCATGAGCGGTATTGCCCGCATCTTGCTTGGTATGGGTCACAAGGTAACCGGTTCCGACCTTCGTGATACCTCGAACGTTGCCGCACTTCGTGAGCTTGGTGCAGAAATCTTTATCGGCCACGATGCCGCACACCTTGGTAACCCTGACACCGTCGTGGTGACCAGCGCACTTTGGCCAACCAACCCTGAGTACCTGCTTGCAAAGGAAAGGGGTATCCCGGTTATTCACCGTTCAGCTGCTCTGGCTTACCTCACAACCAAGCACCGCTTGGTTGCAGTCGCTGGAGCTCACGGAAAGACCACCAGCACCGGCATGGTCATTACTGGTTTGCTCTCGCTCGGTGTTAGCCCAAGCTTCGTAAACGGTGGAATTATTGCCGAGCTCGGTACTTCGAGTGCTGCCGGCAAAGACGAACTGTTCGTGATTGAAGCAGATGAGTCAGATGGCTCGTTCCTGCACTACGACACCGCGGTTGCGTTAATCACTAATGTTGACCCAGACCACTTGGACCACTACGGCTCTTTGGAAGCCTTCGAGGCCGAGTTCGGCAAGTTCGCCGGTGGAGCCAAGGAGTTCGTTGCAATCAGCGCGGATGACCCAGGCGCAGTTCGCGTAACCAAGTTACTAGAAGGCAAGCGCCTAATCACCTTCGGTCAGGCCGAGAAGGCCGACGTCCGCCTCGTAGAGGTCGACGCCTCCGGTCCTCAGGTTTCATTTGCGGTGGTCTATGAAGGCCAACGTTACGAAGCGACTCTGCTAATCCCCGGCGTTCACAACGCGATCAATGCCGCTGGTGCATTTGCCGTCTTGGTGGGTCTCGGCTTTGACCCATCTAAGTCACTTGCTGGTATTGCCACCTTCCGCGGTACCGAACGACGCTTCGAGCTTCATGGCGAAAGGCGCGGAGTCAAGGTCTACGACGACTTCGCTCACCACCCGACCGAGGTTGCTGCCGCACTCACCGCGGCTAGGGCAGTGGTCGGCGATGGCAAGCTCATCACCGTATTCCAGCCACACCTCTACAGCCGCACCCAGCTGATGCGCAAGGAATTTGCGGAGGCTCTCGCGCTTAGCGACCAGGTGGTAGTTCTGGATATTTACGCGGCCCGTGAAGACCCAGTACCTGGTGTTACCGGCGCATTGGTTTCTGACAGCTTTGCCGACCAGGGTAAAGTTCACTACGTTCCGCTTTGGGATGACGCACCTGCGGTGGCTGCCAGCTTGGCAACCTCGGGTGACTTCATCGTCACCATGGGCTGTGGCGATGTCTACCGCATGGTTCCTGATCTACTAAAGGCCCTGGAGAGCTAGTTCCTTGGCTAGACCACCATCACGCACCGGGGGGAGCGTAAAACCCGCTCCAAAGGCGCCTACGCTACCCAAAGCAAAGCCACAAAAGCCGGCTCGTCCTGGTAAAACGCAAAAGGTAAAACCACCAAAGGTCAATCGAACTTTCCTAAAGCGTCAGGAAATGCGGTTGAAGGCGCACGAAGCCGGAGCCCGTTCGAGAGTAAGCCGAATTCGTCCTAACCTTTCTTTGGCGAAGAAACTGTGGATTTCGGTCGGCGTCTCGCTCGGCCTACTTGTAGTGCTTGTCGTTGTCGCGGTCTTTTCTCCGCTACTGGCAATTCAAAAGATTGAGATTGTTGGCAACTCCAAGGTTTCCTCAAAGGATTTGACGAAGGATTTGGCGTTCCTCAAGGGTTTGCCACTACCGCAGGTTTCAAACGATGCCATCGTTGCCAAACTCTCGAAATATCAGTTAATTGACTCGGTTTCTGCGGTCAGTATGCCGCCTTCGACCCTGCGAGTTGTGATTGTTGAACGCAAAGCGCTGGCCAAGGTCAGTATCAACGGCATCGATTACCTCTACGACGCTGTTGGCGTGCAACTCGGGAGGGCACAGACATCCGACAAGTTGCCAAGCATCTACTCTGCGGGGGACCCTAAGAGCTCCGCGAGTTTCAAGCAGTCGATCGAGGTCCTGCTCAGCGTGCCGGTGAAGTTACTGCCAAAAATTGCTGGAATCCAGGCGCTATCTAAAGACAACGTCACGCTTTTCTTGCGTTCATGGAATCAGAAGGTGCTCTGGGGTGATGACTCAAACCGAGCACTGAAGGCCAAGGTTTTGATGGCTCTTTTGGATCACTACGACGGCAAATATGGCCTAACCTTCGACGTTTCGTCTCCGAATAATCCAACCGTTCGCTAAGCATCGCGACACGCCACGCCACCTACGACCATTTACTAACTTTTCAGCGTAATTTCTAGGCGCAGTAACTAAACATGGGTGAACCATAACGTTCAGCGTGAGGTTTAAGGTTCATCAACTGGAGGTAACCATGGCGCAACAGCGCAACTATCTGGCCGAGATCAAGGTCGTCGGTGTCGGCGGTGCCGGTGTAAACGCCGTCAACCGCATGATTGAAGCGGGGCTACGCGGTGTCGAATTCATCGCAGTCAACACCGATGCTCAGCAGCTAGCCATGAGTGCAGCCAACGTGAAGATTGACATTGGTCGCGAGACCACTCGTGGCCTCGGAGCCGGCGCTGACCCTGAAGTTGGTCGCCGTGCCGCCGAAGAGCACGTTGAAGAACTAGAAGCCGCTCTAAAGGGCGCTGACATGGTCTTCATTGCTGCCGGTGAAGGTGGAGGTACCGGAACCGGTGCCGCTCCAGTGGTTTCGCGCATCGCCAAGGAAGGCGGCGCGCTTACCGTAGGTATCGTTTCGCGCCCATTCAACTGGGAAGGCGCACGCCGTGCTCAGCAGGCCCAGAAGGGTATCGAAGAGCTTCAGGGCCAGGTTGACACCCTAATAGTGGTACCTAACCAGCGTCTACTAGACATCGAAGACAAGGTCATTAGCTTCAAGGACGCACTGAAGATCGCCGATGACGTTCTACGTTCGGGTGTTCAAGGTATTACCGACTTAATCGCCATCCCTGGTGAGATTAACGTGGACTTTGCGGACGTTCGTTCGGTCATGCAGGGTGCCGGAACAGCCATCATGGGTATCGGTACCGCCAAGGGCGAAGACCGCGCCATCAAGGCCGCCGAGAAGGCAATCAGCAACCCGCTGCTTGAAGCAGGCATCGACGGCGCCCACGGCGCACTGATGCTAATCCAGGGTGCAAGCAACATGGGTCTACACGAAATTGACGAAGCCGCAGCACTGATTCAGGAATCGGTGAGCCCAAACGCCAACGTGATCTTCGGTTTCTCGACCGACGACTCGCTCGGTGACGAGATCCGCGTGACCGTAATCGCAGCAGGTTTCGATGGTGGCGCTCCGGTTCGTCGTCCGTACACTCCAATCACCATGAAGACCGACACCGACCAAATCCGAGTCGTTGAGGTCGAAGAGCCTAAGTTCGAGTCGGTTCAGGTTGAGCCTGAGGTTGCCGCAGTAACTCGTGTGGAGACCGAGGAAGAGACCTTTGGTGGCTGGTTGGCACCTCGTGAAGAAGTGGCCCCTAAGACCGAAGCCATCGACATCCCAGCTACCCCACAGGGCTCGAACGGCCGCTTTGGCGATGACCTGGACATCCCAGACTTCCTGAAGTAAATGGCTGATTTGGCCTACCGATTGAGGTCGGTTCACGGCGTAGTATCCGACGAATGTCGTCGGTTGAATCGTGAAGAACCGACCCTCATCGTAGTTACCAAGAATCACCCGGTTGACCTTGCTAGCCAGCTCTACGAGTTGGGCGTTCGTGAGTTCGGTGAGAACCGCGTTCAAGAGGCTCTACCAAAGTCCGATAGTTTCGAGGCATTGCACCCAGGTTCCGACGTGCGCTGGAATCTAATCGGTCAACTTCAGACCAACAAGGTAAAACAGGCTTTGCAATTCGCGTCGTCTATTCATTCGTTAGACCGCGATAGCCTCCTATCCGAGTTGATCAAGCGAACCGCTGACCTCGAGGTGCCGCTCGAAGTCTTCATCCAGGTGAACCTAACCGATGATCCAGAACGCGGAGGGGTGGAACCAGACCAGCTTCTCGCCTTTGCGGATAAGGTGGCCGCCTGTCGAACCCTAAACCTTGCTGGGCTGATGGCCGTCGCCGGACTGGATGTAGAACCAGCCAAAGACTTCGAACGCGTTGCCGCTTTGAGTGAAAAGTTAGTGCTTCAGCATCCACTTGCTTCGGGTCGTTCGATTGGGATGTCTGGCGACTATGTCGAAGCGCTTTCGTTCGGTGCGACACACCTCAGAATTGGCACGGCAATAACGGGTAATCGCACCAATTAGCAATATTCTGAAAACAATAAATTAGGAGGCACTCGTGGGTGTACTAGGCGACGCAATGGGCTTTTTCGGCTTCGGCGGAGGAAATCAACCTCAGAAGCCAGCTCGTAACTCGGGATCAACCAAGACCGCACCGGCCAAGGTATCGTCAATCCGTCCAGCACGCAGCAACTACGGTTCTGCCGTGAACGAAATGGTTACCATCGACGCCAAGTCTTACGCAGACGTCAAGGTGATCGGTGAATATTTCCGTAACGACCTTCCAATCGTGATCAACATGGCGGAGCTATCGGAAAAAGACCAGGTACGTGTTCTTGACTTCGTTCTTGGTCTTCAGTTCGGTCGCCACGGTAACTTGACTCGTGTCACCCCGAAGGTATTCCTGCTAACTCCTGAAAGCGTCGCTGTAAACCCAGACGACGAAACCGAGCCAGAAGAAATTCTGGACGAACAGGACTAATCAACTTATACACAGGCCGCATCATCCTCAGGATGGTGCGGTTTGGTATTCTTGACCAGACGCGGTTTGCGTCCTATAAAACGAGGTAAGAATGTCTCTGACTCCAGAAGATGTAGTCAATAAGAAATTTCAGCCAACCAAGTTCCGCGAAGGCTACGACCAGGACGAGGTTGATGAGTTTCTCGATGAAATCATCGTTGAACTTCGACGTCTAAACCAAGAGAACGAAGAACTACGTCAGCGTCTGCTGGCGGCCGATGGTCGTATCGCCGAGCTTCAGCGAACTCCTGGTGCCATGGCCGGAGCACTCACCTCGGACACCGCGGCCATCGCCACCTCGATCACCAACCCGGCAGCCGCCTTCCCAGAGGCCGCGGCCGAAGTTGTGACCCCAGAAGCCAACAACACCAACAACCTGCTTCAGCTGGCTCGAAAGCTCCACGACGAGCACGTTCGTGAAGGTATTGCCAAGCGTGACGCGCTAATCGCAGAAGGTCAGGCAACCGCAGCCCGTCTAATTCGTGAAGCAGAAGCCAACCAGCGTTCTGAGGTCAGTCGTCTGGAGCAGGAAAAGGCCTTGATTGAACACTCGATCCAGGAACTACGACAGTACGAACACGATTACCGCGCCAGCATCCGCAGCTTCATCGAAAGCCAGTTGCGCGACCTAGAAGCACCTAGCTCTGCGCCACGCGGCAACCAGGGCATGCTCGGTGCCTAGACGTGGCTAAAAAGGAGTCCAAGGCCTGGGTCGGCTTTTTGCTGATTTCGGTTGCGTTAATCGCACTTGATCAGTGGACCAAGAATCTGGCGATTGCTAACCTTCCAAAGTTTCAGTCGGTGCCGTTCGTCGGTGAAGTGCTGCAGTTCTTCCTGGTTTGGAATGATTCGGCTGCGTTCTCTATCGGCTTCGGTGCCACCTGGATTTTCACAGTCATTTCCAGCGTCGCCGCACTTGTCGTGATTTGGCTGATCCTTCGCGCTGGTGCTAGGTCCTGGTCGCTCACCCTATCGGTACTTCTCGGTGGCATCGTGGGGAACCTGGTTGACCGATTGACTCGAGCACCTGGTTTCCCAGAGGGACACGTCGTTGACTTCCTGCAGTTGCCGTTCGGTTTTCCAGTTTTCAACGTAGCTGACATCTGCATCACCTTCTCAATGACAACTGCGGTCATCTTGGTGATGCGTGGAGTCAAACTAGGTCGCTAATGGCCGAAATCAAATCCGTTTACATCCCAGAGGGTTTGGGCGGATCTCGCGCAGATGCCGGCCTAAGTAAGGCACTTGGCCTCTCCAGAACAGCCGTGGTGGAACTTCTCGATGCCGGGCTAGTTAGCGCTGGCGGCAAGGTGCTTGGTAAGAGTGACAAACTCGCTGCCGACACGATTGTTGAGGTGGAACTTCAGAGCAAGCCCGACCCGCTACTAATTCATGAGGACCACTTAGAAGGTTTCAAAATCATTTTCCAGGACGACCACATCATCGTCGTTGACAAACCGGCTGGCGTAGCCGCCCATCCATCGGTTGGCTGGGACGGACCTACCGTTCCTGGCGCACTGCTTGGTCTGGGTGTCCAGTTGACCACCTCCGGTGCTGCCGAGCGCCAGGGGATCGTACAACGCCTCGATGTTGGTACCAGTGGGCTTATGGTTTTGGCTAAGACCGAGCTGGCTTACTCGCGACTCAAACAGGCTTTCCGTGACCGCACGGTCCACAAGGTTTATCACGCACTGGTTCAGGGACATCCAGACCCTTCGGCTGGAACCTTCGATGCACCGATCGGGCGCCATCCGAAAGCCGAATTCAAGTTCCAGGTGCACCCGGATGGAAAACCCTCGGTAACCCACTACGAAACAGTCGAGGCGTTCCGCTCGGCTTCTCTGCTCGAGATCATTTTGGAAACCGGCCGCACCCACCAAATCCGCGTTCACTTCTCGGCATTCCGTCACCCATTGGTAGGGGACACCATGTATGGCGCAGATCCGGTCCTGGCGGCGAAATTGAAGCTTGATCACCAGTGGCTACATGCCATCCGCCTGTCTTTTGAGCATCCTATAACCTTCGAGCAAGTCACTTTTGAGAGCAGTTACCCAGCCGAATTGAGTGCCGTTCTAGATCTACTGCGTGGCTAGTAGGCGAGTGTCAGGATTTCGGGTTACTCTTATGTCCCGCCCTGAATATTTGTGAGGTGAAACGTGTCCGATAAGTCATTCGTGCACCTTCACGTACACACTGAATATTCCATTCTCGATGGCGCAGCGCGCGTAGGTGAATTGGTCAAGGCAACCAAAGATTTGGGAATGCCAGCCATCGCGGTTACCGACCACGGAAACCTTCATGCCGCCTACGAATTTCTCAAGACCGCTGACAAGTACGGGGTTAAGGGCATCGTTGGAATGGAAGCCTACGTGGCTCCGCGGGTTCACCGCAGCGACCGTACTCGTGTAGCCTTCGGCGACGGTGGCCGCGACGATGTTTCTTCCGGTGGCGCCTACACCCACATGACCCTGCTGGCTAAGACCACTGAGGGCATGTACAACCTGTTCCGCATGTCGACCATGTCTTACACCGACGGCATTTTCTACAAGCCTCGCATCGACCGCGAACTGTTGCACAAGTACGGTAAGGGTTTGATCGGTACCACCGGTTGTGCCGCCGGTGAAATCAACACTCTGCTTCGTTTCGGTCGCTGGGACGACGCCGTGGCCACTGTTCGTGAAATGCAGGAGATTTTCGGTAAGGAAAACTACTACTGCGAAATCATGCGTCACGGCATCGAGATTGAAGAGAAGACCGAGTCCGAACTGATTCGTCTTGCTCGTGAAACCGGTATGCCGCTGGTTGCTACCAATGACCTTCACTATGTTCACGAGCACCAGGCTTCAGCCCAGGAGGCTCTGCTCTGCGTGCAGACCAACGACACCCTAGACAATCCAAATCGTTTTGCCTTCGGCGGTAGCGGTTTCTACCTGAAGTCACCCGAGCAAATGCGTGAACTGTTCTCGGACCTTCCAGAAGCCTGCGACAACACGCTCAAGATTGCAGAGGAGTGTGCGGTTGCATTCGCCGACCTCAGCCTCACCCCGAAGTTCCCAGTTCCGGAAGGTGAAACCGAGGACAGCTGGTTTGAGAAGCAGGTCCAAGAGGGAATGCAGAAGCGTTTCCCTGATGGGATTCCTGAGGCCCAAGCCAAGCAGTGCGAGTACGAGATTTCGGTAATTCACCGCATGGGTTACTCGGGGTACTTCCTGGTAGTTGCCGACTTCATCAACTGGGCGAGAGCTCAAGGGATATCGGTCGGTCCTGGCCGCGGTTCGGCGGCAGGTGCCATCGTGGCCTATGCTCTTGGAATTACCGCTCTGGATCCGCTGAAGTATGGCCTGATCTTCGAACGTTTCCTAAACCCAGAACGTATCTCGATGCCGGATATCGATGTTGACTTCGACGACCGTCGTCGTGGCGATGTAATCAAGTACGTTTACCAAAAGTACGGCGACGACCGAGTTGCGCAGATTGGTACCTTCAACACCATCAAGGCGAAAGCTGCTCTAAAAGACGCGGCTCGCGTGCTCGGCATGACCTTCGCCGATGGCGAGCGTCTCACCAAAGCCTTCCCGCCAGCCGTTCTCGGTCAGGAGATCGAGCTTGAAGACGTCGTAAATCCCGAGCGTGAGCGCTACAAAGACGCCGTCACCGTTCGAGAAATTATTGAGTCAGAGGAATCGGCAAAGAAGATCTTCGACCTTGCTCGCGGACTTGAAGGACTTAAGCGTTCCACCAGCGTCCACGCGGCCGGTGTAATCATTTCGCAGGAGTCATTGCTCGACGTGATCCCGCTGATGACCCGTGAAGGAGAATCGGGTTACATCACTCAGTTTGATGCTGGTCCTCTGGAGAAGCTTGGTCTTCTCAAGATGGACTTCCTTGGTCTACGTAACCTAACGGTTTTAGAAGACGCCCTTGCGAACATCCGCATCAACGGGGGAGTCGCACCAGTTCTTGACGACCTAGATCTCAACGGCGATCCCAAGACCTATCAGATGCTGAGCAACGGCGACACCCTGGGTGTCTTCCAGCTCGATGGCGATGCCATGCGTAGCTTGCTTCGGCTGATGAAGCCGACCTCGTTCGATGACATCTCGGCTGCTATCGCTTTGTATCGTCCTGGTCCTATGGGTGTAAACGCTCACACCAACTACGCAAAGCGTAAGAACGGTTTACAGTCGAACATCCCGATTCACCCAAGTCTGGAAGGCCCGCTGGATGAAATCCTCGGCCCTACCTACGGTCTGATCGTTTACCAGGAACAGGTTATGGCTGCGGCTCAGAAGGTCGCGAACTTCACCTTGGCCCAGGCCGATAACCTGCGTAAGGCGATGGGTAAAAAGGATGCCAAGGAACTGGATGGACTGTTCGAGGCGTTCAAGAACGGTATGGTGCAGGGAGGCTTCCCAGAAGACGCCGTGACCGCACTTTGGGACACCCTGCTTCCATTCGCTGGCTACGCCTTCAACAAGTCTCACAGCGCCGCCTATGGCGTTCTCTCATACTGGACCGCTTACATGAAGGCTAACCACCCAGCCGAGTACATGGCTGCGCTGCTGACTAGCGTTGGTGACACCAAGGACAAGCTGGCCATCTATCTAAGCGCCTGTCGCAAGATGGGGCTTCAGGTCTTATCTCCTGACGTGAATGAATCGATCGGTCACTTCTCAGGTCGCGATAAGAATATCCGCTTCGGTCTTGCTGCCATCAAGGGTGTCGGTGAAAACGTGGTGGCTGGTATCGTCGAGGCTCGCGAAACCCAGGGTAAGTTCCAAAACTTCAACGACTTCCTCATGAAGGTTCCGGTGCAGGTTTGCAACAAGCGAACCATCGAATCTTTAATCAAAGCCGGTGCATTTGATTCGCTCGGCCACACGCGTCGCGGACTCATGGCCATCTACGAAACCGCCGTCGATTCGCAGGTGAATCGTAAGAAGGAAGAAGCCAAGGGTCAGATGGACCTATTCGGCGGAATGTTCGATGACGACCCAACCATGCTCGAAATCCCGAACCTTCCAGAGTTCGAAAAGCGCATCAAGCTCACCTACGAGCGCTCCACCCTCGGCCTCTACGTGAGCGACCACCCTCTGTTCGGCCGTGAA
>JBEBAN010000018.1:0-18184 GCA_041158865.1 Actinomycetota bacterium | reverse complement strand
CAACAGCTAACCAAAATAAGGTAAAGTTGTATCTCGTTGCGCTTGCAACAAGCACCTCTAGCTCAATCGGCAGAGCAACTGACTCTTAATCAGTGGGTTCTGGGTTCAAGTCCCAGGGGGTGCACGAATCCCGGTTTCTTCTCACGAGAGCCGGGATTTTCTTTTGATCCGAAAATTACTTGCGTACTCAAGTAATATGCAACTATGAGCACACTTGAGAAGTATCTTGAACTCCGTTCCTTCGTAAACAATGTCGAAAAGAAGAGCCTCGTTTACGGCGCCAGTTTCAGTGAATTTGTAATTCTCCGAGCCGTCGAGGCCGAAGGTGCCATTGGCATCCGTCGTGTTGATCTAGCAGAGCGAGTAGGCCTGTCCATATCGGGCATTACTAGGGCGCTACAGCCCCTTGAGAAACTCGGTTACATCCAAACCCAGGACGAAACCCTTGATGCGCGTGTGCGTAAGGTGGTGCTTTCTAAGTCCGGTAGCGAACTATTTGCAGACATTGCGAAGGATGTGCAGCGACGCATGGATGAGATATCCGCAGACTTGAAAGCTATTCTGAAGGCATAGTGTCAAAGAAGTTCATCGCCTTACTGTCAGCAGTGCTGCTGCTTCCAGCTTTCCCTGCCCAAGCGGCCATACGCCCTGATCCCAAAGAGATTTTGATTGTTGCGCTAAACACCAAGTGCACAGCGGCTCATTACCCTGCCTACATCCTCGATGGCTATTCGTTTGCGAAGGCTTCACCATACAAGATCGGTTCCACCTACTACTTCCGCGCGGTACGCCACAAGGACAAACGCAAGGAACTCTATTCGGTGACGATGTGGCCAATTTCGGGCACGGTGAAGGGATACACCTCCACAGCCAGAACTGCGCTCAGTAAATACAAGTGCGGCCAGTCCATGAATGTTCGCTACAACTTCGTTAATGAGTGGATGCGCTAGTTCAGGCTAGGCTGGGGTAATAGGGGGAAAAATCATGAAACGAATTACAATCGCTTTGGCACTTGTGCTGTCTTTGTTCACTACTCAAGCTCCCATGATTGCAAGTGCAGACGCACCGTTACCTGACTTGACCAGCTGGGGCACTCCGTCTATTGAGCGTTCAGACTCAATTTCCGTTGGGTTCGGTGTGTGGGGAGACGAAGGCACAGGTTGGCCTGCAGGAACTGAATTCCAAGTGGAATGGTTGCGCGATGGAATCGCAATTCCAAACGCCACCCTATTTCTCTACACGCCCACCGATGAGGATCGTGGGCACCATCTTTCCTTCCGAGTAACCGGGTCACTAGATGGCTACAACAGTAAGACCGTTACGTCGGCAAGGTCTACATACATGGTTCCACCAATCACAACCGTCTCTGGCCAGTATCTGGTTGGAAAGACGTTGACCGCTTCAACACCGGCCATTCCAGGTGTAACTTACAAATACCAGTGGTATCGAAACTACGGAACGATTCTGATCCCGGGCGCGACCAAGTCAACTTTCAAAATCCCTGAGTCCATGGTTCTCGACAACGTTACCGCTACTGCGAACGCCTTTGAAAACGGCGTTCAGGTTAGCGAAGGTGCGTTGTTTGTGAACAACCTGACAGCAATCACGGGCGGCAAGCACATAGAGGCAAAGTTCAAAGTTTCAATTGGCGGTTCAGCGATGGTCGATCGCGCAATGACTGGAAACGGCACTAATGGCGCTGGACGCGGAGAGTGCAATAACTACTGGCTTCGCGATGGCAAAACTCTAGTGTCTAATGACATTGGTGCCACGAGCTACAGTCCTACTGCTGCCGATGTTGGCCACACCATTACTTTCAAGATGGTCTGCGTTTTCCCTGGTCGCAAAGGTTCCACTACCAAGACCGCAGTTAGTCGCAAGATTGTAAAAGCACCACTTTTCGAGGGAACACCCTCGGTAACGGGAACGCCGACCGTTGGCAGCACAGTAACCGCGCAAGTTGAAGAGCTTATGGGGCAGCACTGGACACCTGGAACCACTTTTACCTACCAGTGGCTCAAGGATGGCAAGAAGATTGCCGGAGCCAAGTCTTCTACATATGTAATTCCTGGTGGTTTCGCTACTCACAAGATCAGCGTCACCGTAACGGGAAGTAAACCAGGTTACACAACCGAATCGATGACCTCAGTCAAGGTTACGGTCACTCAGTAACTCAAGTGTTGAAGTGCAGGGCAATAGCTACGGTTTGCCCGAGCTCAATCGACTCCGCTTTTCTAACTGAAACCTTGAGCGGAACATAGTAAACGCCTTCGCGGGGGATGAGCGCGGTGTAGAAGGTGGTTTGCCCAATCGTCACATCGACGGGGATGCAGCCCCAACCGTAGCTGAGGTGACTGGCTAGTTTCTCGATCTCGAACGCTAGCTCAGCTGAGGTTGGTACGAAGTGGTGAGGTGCTGGGCCTCGCCATTCGATTACCTTGCCTTCAAACTTAAGCATTCACCGAGAATAGCAAAAGCCCCCAGGTTTCCCTGAGGGCTTTTCACTTTGATCTGACTAGAAGTCCCAGTCGTCGTCTGTGGTGGCTTCGTGCTTGCCCATAACGTAGCTGGAACCGGATCCTGAGAAGAAGTCGTGGTTCTCGTCGGCGTTAGGGGATAGGGCCGAGAGGATTGCTGCGCTGACTTCGCAGTCGTCCTTCGGGAACAATGCGTCGAAGCCTAGGTTCATCAGGGCCTTGTTCGCGTTGTAGTGAAGAAACTTCTTGACGTCGGCGGTTAGGCCGAGTTCGTCGTAGAGGTCTGCGGTGTACTTGATTTCGTTCTCGTAAAGCTCTAGGAGAAGGTCGTAGGCGTAGCCCTTGATTTCTTCCTGGCGCTGTTCAGATTCCTTCTGGAAGGTCTGCTGGAACTTGTAACCGATGTAGTAACCGTGGATGGCTTCGTCGCGGATGATTAGACGAATTAGGTCGGCTGTGTTGGTGAGCTTAGCTCGTGACGACCAGTACATTGGCAGGTAGAAACCGGAGTAGAACAAGAAACTCTCAAGCAGGGTTGAAGCAACCTTGCGCTTTAGAGGGTCTTCTCCGCGGTAGTAGCTAAGAACAATCTCAGCCTTCTTCTGAAGGTAAGGGTTCTCTTCCGACCAGCGGAACGCCTGCTCGATTTCATCGGTTGAACATAGGGTTGAGAACACGCTCGAGTAGCTCTTGGCGTGAACGCTCTCCATGAACGCGATGTTGGTGATTACAGCCTCTTCGTGAGGGGTGATGGCATCTGGGATAAGGCTGGCAGCACCCACGGTTCCCTGAATGGTGTCAAGCAGGGTGAGGCCGGTGAAAACGCGCATGGTTAGCAGCTGTTCGTGTGGCTTTAATGTCTCCCAAGACTGAATGTCGTTGCTTAGGGGCACCTTCTCAGGCAGCCAGAAGTTGCTGGTGAGACGGTTCCAGACGTCAAGGTCGATAGGGTCTTCGATCTTGTTCCAGTTAACTGGGCGAGTAATCGCGGTTACCTTGGTAGCCATTTGGTTTCTCTCTTCTTGTTAGTCGTTAGAGCATGCAGCTGACGCACTCGTCAACTTCGGTGCCGGCAAGAGCCAGCTGGCGGATACGGATGTAGTAGATGGTCTTGATGCCCTTACGCCATGCGTAGATCTGAGCACGGTTGACGTCACGAGTGGTTGCGGTGTCCTTGAAGAACAAGGTCAGCGATAGACCCTGGTCGACGTGCTGAGTTGCCTCGGCGTAGGTGTCGATAATCTTCTCTGGGCCGATCTCGTAGGCGTCCTCGTAGAACTCGCTGGTCTCGTCCGAAAGGAATGGGGCCGGGTAGTAAACACGACCAAGCTTTCCTTCCTTACGGATTTCGATCTTCGAAGCGATTGGGTGAATCGAGGAGGTCGAGTTGTTGATGTAGCTGATCGAACCGGTAGGAGGAACAGCCTGAAGGTTCTGGTTATAGAGACCGTTCTTCTTCACTAGCTCGGCTAGCTTGGCCCAGTCTTCCTGAGTTGGGATCTCGATGCCCTTTGCGGCGAAGAGTTCCTTCACGCGCTCGGTCTTTGGAGCCCAAACCTGGTTCACGTACTTATCGAAGAACTCGCCGCTAGCATACTTCGAGTCTTCGAAGCCGTCGAACGACTGCTTCTTCTCAGTGGCTAGCAGGTTGCTGGCACGGATGGCGTGGTAGACCACGGTGTAGAAGTACATGTTGGTGAAGTCAAGGCCGACCTCCGAACCGTAGTGAATGTGCTCGCGGGCTAGGTAACCGTGAAGGTTCATCTGGCCAAGGCCGATTGCGTGGCTCTTGGCGTTACCGTCTGAGATCGAACGAACTGCTTCGATGTTCGACTGCTCGGATACTGCGGTTAGTGCACGGATCGCGATTTCAACGGTCTCGCCTAGGTTTCCGCCGTCCATTGCTAGAGCAATGTTTAGCGAGCCCAGGTTGCAGCTGATGTCCTTACCGATCTGGTTGTAGCTCAGGTCTTCGTTGTAGGTGGTTGGGGTGTTCACCTGAAGAATCTCCGAGCAGAGGTTCGACATGTTGATGCGACCCTTGATTGGGTTGGCGTTGTTTACGGTGTCCTCGTAGACCACGTAAGGGTAGCCGGACTCGAACTGAAGCTCAGCGATGCGCTCGAAAAGAACACGAGCCTTGATCTTGGTCTTCTTGATGCGAGGGTCGTCAACCATTTCCTGGTACTTCTCGGTAACCGAGATGTCGCCGAAAGGAACGCCGTAGACGTGCTCAACGTCGTAAGGGGAGAAGAGGTACATGTCTTCGTTCTCACGAGCAAGCTCTAGGGTGATGTCTGGAACCACGACACCGATCGAGAGCGACTTGATACGGATCTTCTCGTCGGCGTTCTCACGCTTGGTGTCTAGGAACTTCATGATGTCTGGGTGGTGAGCGTTTAGGTAAACGGCACCGGCTCCCTGACGTGCACCAAGCTGGTTGGCGTAAGAGAAGGAGTCTTCTAGGAGCTTCATCACTGGGATGATGCCCGAGGACTGGCCCTCGATCTTCTTGATTGGAGCACCCGACTCACGGATGTTGCTCAGGTTTAGAGCAACACCACCGCCGCGCTTCGAAAGCTGAAGCGACGAGTTGATGGCACGGGAGATCGACTCCATGTTGTCTTCGATGCGAAGCAGGAAGCACGATACGAGCTCTCCACGCTGCTTCTTACCGCAGTTTAGGAAGGTTGGGGTGGCTGGCTGGAAGCGGCCCGAGATGATTTCTTCAACCATGCGGGTTGCGAAGTCTTCGTCGCCGTCGGCTAGTGCCAGCGCGGTCATGACCACGCGGTCTTCGAAGCGCTCAAGGTAGCGGCTGCCGTCGAAGGTCTTTAGTGCGTAGCCGGTGTAGAACTTGTAAGCACCCAAGAACGCTTCGAAGCGGAACTTCTTCGAGTAGGCGTAGTCGTTTAGCTGGGTGATGAAGTCGAACGAGTACTTGGCCAGTACGTCTGGCTCGTAATAGTCGTGCTCAACCAGGTAGTCCAAGCGCTCGCGGAGTGAGTGGAAGAACACGGTGTTCAGGTTGACGTGGTCTAGGAAGTACTTGTGGACCGCAAGCTTGTCTTTATCAAGCTGCATCTTGCCATCGGCGTCCCACAGGTTAATCATGGCGTTCAGCTCGTGGTAGCTCAGGGTGTTCTCAAGCTCGCCGTTGTCAAAACGCGAGATGATCTCGTCAGGGGCTAGTTCTGGTGTGCGTTCCATAATTGTTCGATTCTCTTCTTTACTTCAACAACATCTTCTGGGGTGCCTAAAATTTCCACTCGGTAAATTAAAGGCACTTGTAGCTTTTCGGAGATGATATCTCCGGCGATGCAGTAGGTCTCACCAAAGTTGGTGTTACCGAGGGCTACAACGCCGTGAATTCGTTTCCGGTTTTCTGGGTTGTTCAGGAATTTGATTACCTGAACGGGCACTGCTCTTTTATCTTCGCCGCCACCATAGGTTGGGACCACCAACACGCTCGGGGTGTCGATCGAAAAACCCTCGACATCTTTTGCGTATAGAGGGATGCGTTTAGCCGGCATCCCTAATTTCTCTACGAAACGTTTGGTGTTTTCCGACGTACTTGAGAAATAAACGATCTCAAACACGAGTGGCAGCCAGAGTAACTAGTTTTTGAGCGAAAGGATTTCGTCCATCTTGAAGCCTGACCAGTGCTTGTCACCGGAGACTACAACAGGGGCGGCGTTGTATCCAAGGGCGCGAACTAGCTCTAGGGCCTGTGGGTCCTGGCTTAGGTCAACGACCTCGAATGCGATACCTTCGCGGGTCAAAAGGCGCTTGGTGCTGTCGCACTGGACGCATGACGGAAGGGTGTAAACAGTGGCTACTGCGGCGCTCATTACTTCTACTCTTTCTAAGGGTCTAGCGGGATTAGAGGAGGAGGCCGCTACAAGATGCCTTCTTATTCTAGCGATAAAAAAGACACCAAAAGAGCAGTTTCCCTTGGCCCGCAAAGTTGGTTTTAGATCCCCACCAGGTCTATCGTTTGAGAACCCTTTTTCGGGTCCGCGTCAGACTTTCACTGGCTTCCCCTAGTAGCGAATCTATTAAGTTGTAGAGCGATATTAGGACGACAAAATTAACAAGTGTGGATGGCTTCGGAGTGTCGCGATATATATTTTTTAAAGTTCCAAAAACCCTATATTCGGGGTTGAAAGTTCTTACAAAAACAGGACCGGAACCATCGAAATTACGAGCAAAACAGCTGCTGAAACGTTAAATATGCGCCTGGTTTGAGGGTTCTGCAGGATTCCGGACATTGCTTCGCCAAAAGCTGCCCAAATCATGGCACCTGGGTAGGTTGCCACCAAAAATACGACCAAAGCGAGGGCTAAAGTGCCAAAATCGGCTGATTCGGGGATGTAGCTGGCATAAAACGAGATCAAAACGATCCAAGCCTTTGGATTTACCAGTTGGAAAAGGGTTGAACGCACAAACCCGGTTGGATGGGTTTCTTCGTGCTTGTGAACGAAGGTCGAACGGACAATTCCGTAGGCCATGAAGATGATGTAGGCGAAACCGATGTACTTTAGGGCTTCCTGAATTGCTGGGAAGGTGCGAAATAGTGTTCCGATGCCCAAGGCTATGGAGGTAAACATCATGGTCAAACCGATCATGATGCCATTTATATAGGAGAGCGATTTCCTCAGACCGTGGTTCATGCCGCTGGTCAACAAAAAGGTGTTGTTTGGGCCTGGGGTCACCGAAGTGATGAAACCGAAAACCGCTATGCCAACTAGTACGCCGAAAAGATTATCCACGACCCAAGTCAAACACCTTTTTGCCTAGGTTTTTGCTCAAAAAACCGATTTTTACAATGTTCAGTCTGCTGGTTAGGCTAGAAGTCTAGAAACAACATAGTCGGGGGATTATGCGAGTAATGAAACGTCGGCTGGTCACTGCCGCAACTTTGCTCGCCCTGTTGTTTGGTTTTGTTCCCCCAGCTTCGGCGGCGGTCGCCATTCCAAGTGGGCTTGGCGAAAAGAATTCCTACATCGTGGCCATCGCCGATGTTGCATTTGATCAGCTGTCATCCGTTTTGGATGAGCTGGGTATTGCTCCATCTCACACCTACGACGACGTCTTCGCGGGATTTGCTATCGACTTGACCGATGAGCAAAAGACATACATTCAGACACTCTTCCCAGGCCTGACGATTGAGGCTGACTTACCAATCTCAGCTCGTGAAACACAAGGCACCGCCCCGTGGGGTCTTTCCGATTTGGATGCCCCAGGTCGCACGCAGGATTCGAATTACAAATATCCGAACGCGGCTGGTCAGGGCGTTCGGGTTTATGTTCTAGACACCGGTGTTTCTCCAAACTCTGGCGAGTTCGGTAATCGTCTGCTGACTGGCTACGACGCCATCGATGGGTCTGGAACTAACGACCGAAACGGTCACGGAACCCACGTTGCTGGAACCATTGCGTCAAACAGCTGGGGTGTTGCGAAGTTGGCCAGCATCGTTCCAGTTCGCGTTCTGCCAGGCAGTGGCACCGGTGATAGCAGCGACGTGATTGCCGGTATCGACTGGGTGATTGCCAACAAGCCAGCAGGTGTGCGTGCCGTAATCAACATGAGCCTGGGCACTGACTCCGTAAGTTTCCTAACCAACGCTGCGATTTTTCGCGCGGTGAACGCCGGTATCTTTGTTGCCGGAGCTGCGGGTAATGACGGAGCGAATGACACCGATGCCTGTACCACATCGCCCGCGAGCGAATCTGCAACCTTCACAGTTGGTTCGATTGGTCGAGGCCACTCACTTTCAGATTTCTCAAACGTTGGAAACTGTGTTGACATCCTGGCTCCGGGGGAAGGCATTGCGTCGCTCGATCGCAACGACACCTCGGCGGGCGCATTTACTGTTATGGATGGCACCTCGATGGCAACCCCACACGTTGCCGGTGCTGCGGCTCTGTACCTTTCGTTGAACCCGAGCGCGACCGTGGCTGCAACCAAGACAGCGCTTCTAAACGGTGCAGAAACCAACGGACTAAACTTCCGTTTAGGAACGCCAAACAAGATTTTGGACATCTCGTTCATGAACTCGGCACCAGCGGTTTCGACTGCACCTAGCGTTGGAACTAACACCGCTGCAATCATTGGTCAGACCGTAACCGCATCTGCAGGCACCTGGACTTCGGCGGGAACCTATTCGGTTACCAAGCGTTGGTTGGCTTGTGCCAACAAGTACGTGACCGCACCGACTTCCCTGCAGAACGACTGTTTGCCGATTGATGCAGCAACTGCCGACACCATTACGGTCGCCAGAGCACAGGTTGGTCAATACCTAATGGTCGAGGAAACCGCGACCGGTGAAAACGGAACCGTCGTGGCCTATTCAACCTCCACCGAGAAAGTTTCCGAGCCGGCAGCGGCTAGCACGATTCGCAACAGCGATGCCCCGACTCTTGGCCTGGCCACTGGATCGTCTTACGGAAGTGACGATGCCCCGAAGATCGCCGGAGCAGCTTCCACTACTTTGAAGATCAACAACGGAATTTGGTCGAGCGATAACATAACCCCGACCTATAGCTACCAGTGGTATCGCTGCTCCAACCAGATCTCAACCTCGGGTTCGTCCTTGGCTGCCGGATGTGTCGCGATTTCGGGTGAAACAGCGCAGAGCTACACCGTTACCTCCGCTGACCGTGGCAAGTTCCTTTTGGCATCGGTTCTGGCTGAGAACAACGACGGCCAGGCGATCATCTATAGTAAGTCTTCGCTGGCGGTAACCGCTGCGCCTACCGTGCTTACCCCAACCGACTTCAACACGGAAGCCGAAGTTCGCGTTGGTAACAAGTTTGATTTGATTGCGGCCACCTTCGACTCTCTGCCGCAGAGTGACATTACCCAGCAGTGGTATTCGTGTACCTCGAGCTCCCTAACCTCTAGCGCTACACTTCCCGCTGGCTGTACTCCAATTGCTGGGGCAACCACAAGTTCACTACTTATGACTCTCGGGCTAAAGGGCAAGTTCATCTTGGCCGCGACTACCGCGAAGAACGCGGCGGCTCCTAGCGCGGGCATCACCAGTTACTCGAGAACCCTCAGCACTGCTGTGATTTCGGCCCCGACGCTGAAGCTTTCGGTTACTGGAACCGGTGGAACCGTGAAGTTTGTGTCCGCTGCTAGCGTGGCGCAAAACACCAAGTTGGCTGTGGATCTAACCGGTTGGACGACCGCGCCTTCTTATTCATACAAGTGGTACCGCTGTGATTCGGCAGGCAGTGCCATGGCGGCCGAACCGAGTGACTGTGAAGTGATTACCGGAGCCACACTTACCACTTATACCGTCACCGTTGCCGATGTCTCAAAGTATGTGACCGCCTATGTGGTTGCCAAGAATGGTGCCACAGAACTTGCTACCGCTACGCTCGCGACCAGCCCGCAGGTAATGCAAACGCCGAGCAATACGGTTCAGCCTTCATTGCAGGGAAGCGCGGTAGTTTCTCAAACTCTTACCGCGGTAGAGGGAACTTGGGCAGCGACTCCGAGCGCTTCATTCGCATACCAGTGGTATTCCTGTTCGGCGGCCGTTCCCGCCGCCGCGGTCAAGAACGCAAAGTGTGCCGCAATTGCCGGTGCTCGTTCGTCAACCTATTTAATTCCGGCGGCTCAGAACAACAAGTATCTGGTTGTTCAGGTACTGGCCGCGAACTCCACGAACGTCGGGACACCGGTAAGTTACTACTCGGCGAGCACTGCGAAGGTACTCACCGCACCTGCTAACACCGCTGCACCGACGCTTTCTTACAACGCCGTCGCCTCTACCGGACAACCTGTAGTAGGCAGCACCATCACGGTCAAGGCTGGAACTTGGACTGGAAACCCAGCGCCTACCAAAACCTACCGCTGGTTTGCTTGCGACGCCGCAGTCGCGGCATCTACCAGCGAGATTCCGAGCGGTTGTGACGAGATCAACGGCCAGACCGGAACCACTCTGGTTACCACCTCAACTTGGCAGACCAAGTACATCACCGTTCTGGAAACCGCGACCAACTCTGTTTCTGCTCCGAGTGTCTTTGCTGCAGTCTCACGAACCCTGCAGCCGAAGCCGAGCTTCGCCGCCGATCCATCCATTCAGGGTGAAGCAAAGAGTGGTCAGTCTCTGAGCGTCAACACGGGCGCATCCGATGTGGGTGGTCCGGCTACTCCTTCTTACCTCTGGTATCGATGCGTGAACGAGGCTGCCGCCAGCGAAACTCTCGCTCCGCAGTGCACACCGCAGCTTTCGGCAACTGGATCTACTTTTGCACTCACGTCCACTCACGAGGGCGGTCGCTTTCTGGTTCGTGTGACGCTAACCAACGTGGCTGGAACCATTGTTCGATTTAGTGCGACCAGCAACCCGGTGACTGGCGATGTTGCAAACATCACCCTCGCCAAACCGACCTCGACTACTAGTCAGCCGCGTGTTGGCTCGCCGCTTACAGTTGGTGCCAATACCTGGAGTGGTTTCCCAAAGAGTGATCCAACTTTCCAGTGGTATCAGTGTGATTCTCCGATCGCAGAGAAAAGTGCCACGCGTCCAGCTGGATGTAGTGCCATCGGCGGTGCGACTGAGAGCACTTACACCCCGACTGCGGCCGACGAGTCGAAGTATCTCTCAGTCAAGGCTGTCAATACTCAGTCGCTTTTGGTTAGCGCGACCATGTGGTCTCCAACAAGTTCTCAAATTTATCGATTGGCAAGCTTCGGTGACGACACCATTAACCCCGCCGAGCCTCGCCCAACTCTAGGGAACCAACACATTTATCTGGAGAACAATCTGACTCTCGATGTTGGGACAACTCACGGATATCCTGTTCCGGACAAGACGTATCAGTGGTTCCTCTGTGATGACCAGTCGCTCGCTGCAACCACCGCACTTCCCGTCGGCTGTGCCCAAGTGGCAGGGGAGACTGGTACAACTTACGAATTCAGGCTTCGCGATGTGGGAAAGTTCGTCCTCGCTTCGATTACCCTAACCAACTCGCTAGGTTCCGAAAAGCTATTTACCGCATCCACCCAGGTGATTGGTTCGTTGCCGGTCAATACTGAACTCGTAGCGCCAAAACTTTCGGGTGCCGGAGCGGTTCTCAAAATTGGGTCGGTAGTTGAGGCTTCTCAGGGCACCTGGACCGCGCTTCCAGATGCAACCTATAGCTACTCGTGGTACCGCTGCCAAACTTCGTCGACCACTAGACAGGCCACTTTGCCAAACGGTTGTATTGATCTCGGCGTGACTACCGAAACCTATGAATTGCGAAAAGCTGACTCAGGTCTTTACATCATGTACGGAGTCACCGCGGTAAATGAAAATGGCGAATCGACCTCATACTCGCCAACCACAATAGACGTTGGTGAGCCAACCAGTTTCACCGCTGACCCGGCACTGCAAAACCGTTTCCGCAAGGACGAAATTATCGGTTCAACCCTTGCCGCTGCCGGTTCGCCGGCGCCTGTGGCTACCTACCGTTGGTTCCGGTGTGATGCTCCGGTTTCGGCTGCGTCCGCCACCGCTCCACTGGGTTGTGTGCTAATTCCAAAAGCTACTTCTGAGAACTACACTCTCACCTATGCCGATGTGTCAAAGTACGTGGTCAAAGAAATCAGGCTGACCAACCGAATCGACAGCACGGTTCGCTACACCGCTTCTAGCAAGTTAATTTTGCTGACACCTGAGATCACGGGAAACTTCACAGTGACCGGGCAGCTCTGGTTCGACACTTTGGAAAATCCGAAGGTGCTGACAGCCAGCCCGGCAACCATCAAGGCATTCCCGGAAACGGTTCCGGTCTATCAGTGGTATCGCGGCGGAACCGCGATTCGAAATGCGAATGCAATGACCTATACCTTGACCTCGGCTGATGTTGGTTATCAAATTTCTTATACGGTTTCTGCCTCCAACAGTTCGGGTGCTGCGATTAGTGAACCGGCTTTCACAGCGGACGAAATCGGTCAAACCCCAAAGCTATCAACGGTGAATGGAGCACTGAAGCCACGTGTCTGTGGAACCGAGTCGGATGGCGAGATCGATGCCGGAAGTACAGTGTGGGTATGTCCCGGAGATTGGATTGCCTCTCCAGAAATTTCGGAATACCTATACCAGTGGTACATGTGTACCGCCGAGTCTGCTCAGAGCATCACGGTTCCCGCGACCTGTACTTTAATTAAGGGCGCGACCGATCTTGAACTTGCAATTTCCTATAAGGACGAAGGAAAGTATCTCGGCTTCACTATCAAGGCCAAGAACGGAACCGAAGATCGAACCATCTTTGCAGCGACGTCCAAGAAGATCTATGTGAAGCCGTGGTACAGCTCTGGTGCCGCAGTTACTTTCGGAGCTGGTCAGGCTGCCAAGGATGGCTCACCGCGAGTGGGTTACCAGATTGAAGCGGCAATAGGAACCTGGCGTGGTGTTGCAACCAATACCTATACCTATCAATGGTTCTCCTGTACCGGAAGCCCGACGGCTGCAGCGGACACGCTAAATGGACGATGTGACGAGATTTACGGTGCTGAGTCCCGCATGCTCACCGTCACCGATGACATGGTGGGCAAGTTCCTAGGTGTGAAAATTACCGGTTCCTACAAGTACGTCGCCGGTTCAGACGACCCAGCTTCATCGAACCGCGACATCATTTACACGGCATCAACTGCCAAGGCGGTACTCGCACCACCTGCCAACGTGAGGCTTCCATACATTGCCAGCCGCTACACCTACGTGCACGCAACCCTGAAAGCGAACGATGGTGAGTGGACCGGCTCGCTTCCGCTATCGGTCACGCACACCTGGTGGGAATGTATCGCACCGATCTTCGAGCCGACCAGAACTTTGCCTGCTGGTTGTGTTGAGATCAAGAACAGCAACGGAAACTGGAAGGTCACTCCTGCCCAGGTTGGTAAGTACCTAACGTCGGCGGCTAAGGCATCGAACCTCGGTGGTGACGTGAGAATTTGGTCGGCCACTCAAGAGGTCGTCAAGACCGGCCCGGTGAACGTGACCGCACCGGTAATTTCCCTGCCAACTGGAGCAACCAACCCGAGCAGCAACACCGAGCTCCGAGTGAGCAAGGGTACTTGGCTGGGTGACCCACCTCCAGGTGACCCTAGTGAATACAACTGGTATCGCTGTGACACGGCAGTGCGAGATGCATCAGAGTTCCTCGACACCAACTGCCAGCTGATCGAAAGCGCTCGCGGTAACACCTACACGCCGGTTAATGAGGATGTAAAGAAGTACCTGCTGGCATCGGTGAAGGCCTCGAATACTCAGGGTGACTGGGTTGCCTACACTGCTTCAACCACTCAGGTTTATCTGCCGCCTAGCAACGTTACGGTTCCTAGTGTTCCTGCCGAGGCATTCGTGGGTCGTAACATCACAGGCACCAATGGAACCTGGGATGGTTATCCAGACCCGACACTTACCTACCAGTGGTACTCGTGTACCGATCGTCAGGAATCCGCGTCGGCAACCTTGCCAACTGGCTGTGAAGTCATCGCAAAGGCAAATGCCGCTGTCTACAAGCCGGTCGTTAGTCTGATCGATAAGTTCTTGATTCTCAAGGTCACGGCAAAGAACGCCGCGGGCGAAGCCAGTCGGTTCTCGGCTTCGACCGACTCGGTGGTTTCCGGTCCGGTTTTGGTCACCGCCCCAACCTACGTAGCTTCGGTAGATGGTCACCCGGTGGTCGGCTCGTCAACCTCTACCCTCGGTGGTGAGTGGCAGGGGACTCCGGCACCTACCAAGACTTACCAGTGGTTGGTTTGCGACAAAGAGGTGACCGCCGATGACGTGGCGGGTCAGAAGGACGCACCTCCGGTCGGTGTTGAAAACCCACCAAGCCCAACCGCGTTTCTTGCGGCCAAGGGTTGTGTAGAAATCGAAGGCGCTACTGGAGACTCGATCACACCAAACGAAACCTTCCGCGGCAAGTTTTTGATGGTGCACGTCACCGCTCGAAATATCCACGGTGTGGATGATTGGTATGCAGCTGCCAGCAAGGTAGTTTGGATGGCACCGGTAATCGACAATCCAGTCAAGGTGACCGGCAAGACCTTTAATGAGTTGTTTGCACACGCACGTCTTGACACTTGGAAGGCTTTCCCAGAACCTACCAAGACCTACACCTGGTACTACTGCAGTGGCGAAACCGCTGAAGCTGGACAGCAAGTACCTGGAAATTGCACTGCCATCGCAACTGGTGCGTCCGCGGCCGATTTCAAGATCCCAAAGAAAAACGAATTAACGCAAAGCCAGAAGTACCTCGTTGTTAAGGTAACTGCCCGTAATCCTGCGGGAGCGGATGGCACTTCGGTCTCGGCGACATCGACCGAAATTATTGAAGGTCCTGCAAACACTGCTGCGCCGGTATTGAGCGGTAAAGCGCACTATGCAGCGACTTCACCTGAAACTCTTAACGCCGATCTTGGTACCTGGGTGCCAACCACTGGCGACCTAAGTTATCAATACCAGTGGTATCGATGCACCAAGGAACTCGCGGCGACTGACGAGCTGAACGACGCCTGTCTGCCAATTGAAGGTGCCGAGAGTTCGTCCTATGTGGTTGGTCCAGACGATGTGCTCACGCCTGCCGAATACGCATCATTCACCGCAGACCAAAAGCTTGCCATCAAGGGAAAGACGCTAGTGGTTGGCGTAACCGGATCAATGATGGTGAACTCGAAGCTTGAAAGCAGCACCGTTTTCTCTAAGTCGACCTCGTTTGTCACCGAGAAGGTAAACAACGTCAGTGCTCCAACGATTTCTGGGCTGCCGAGAATCGACACCACAATCAACGGTCTCGATGGTACTTGGCGCGGGTACCCACTGCCCACCGAGACTCGCAAGTGGTTTTTCTGTAAGACAATCAAGGTCAATAAGAGCCTCACCAAGCCTGCCGATTGCTCGCCTATTGGTAACTCGAACAAGACCACGTTGGTTGTAGACGACGCCTTCCTTGGTAAATACCTGGTTTACTCGACCACCAAGACCAACAAAGTGGGAACGACCAGCACCAACGTGACCGTTTACTCAGCATCGACTGCTCAGGTTGCTGTAACGCCGGTATTGCAGAGTAAGCCGGACCTCGAGCCAATTGGGGACTTCGCGAGATCGGAAGCACCGAAAGTTGGAAACAGTTGGAAGATCACTTCGAGCTGGAAGAAGCCAACACCTGGCCTCACCTACAAGTGGTACCGCTGCGATGAGAGCATCGACACTAACGCTGTACTGATCACCGAGAAGCCAGCTGGATGTGAGCTGATCGAAGGTGCCGGCTCGGTCACATACGAGGTGCGAGTCGCCGATCAGGGCAAGTACCTTCTTGGCCAGGTAACAGGCGCCAACATTTCCGCTGAGGTTACATCATTCACCAACTCGAGCGAACGTCCGGTGGCACAGCCTCCGGTGGCAACCACTCTGCCAGTGATCAGCGGTTCTAGAAATATCGGGGGAGTGCTCAGCGTTACCGAGGGTGTTTGGTCTCCAGTTGGAACCGAGCCTCGCCTTTACCAGTGGTACTCGTGTTCTAAGCCGGTACCGGAAACCGTGAACGAAGTTCCAAGTTTCTGTGACCTGCAAACCGGTGACACCCTTCCTACCTATACAGTTAGCGGCCTAGATGCCGGAAGTTACATGACCGTTAAGGTTTCGGGCACATACCAGTTCTCAACCACCGCTTACCTATTGGCCGTAACCGAGGCAACCGAATTGGCACCTCGAATCATCTACGGAGGATCCAAGCCGATCCTTGACTACGAAAGTTTCTTAGTGGGTGACCTGTTCACCATTACCAGCGGAGAGTGGGAAGGAAACCCAACTCCTAGCCTGACTTACAAGTGGTACCGCTGCGTGAACCCGGTTGAGGACCCAGGTCAAGACTTGCCTGATTCGGCTGGATGTGAATTGATCGATGGAGAAACCAACGCAACCTACATCGCGGGTGACGCCGACAATGGCAAGTATTTGGTAGGTGCCGAAACCGCATCCAACAGCAGCGGCGACGTAGTTTGGTACACGGCTTCATCTGATGTGCAGGTTAAGGCCGGATACAAGCCGGGCAACGCCTTGGTCTCGATTTCTGTTTCCGGTAGCGCCATCACCACCACAGATAGCATCACGATCACCAGCAGTCCTGGCAACTGGACCATTGGCAATGTCGCTAAGAATGCAGTGCTGGTGCACCGCTGGGTTTACTGTAAAGAGCCGATTACCACCGTTCTTCCGAAGCTGCCGTCCGGGTGTAACTTCATGTTTGATTACAAGGATTTCAATTCCAAGTTGGTTGCCGATGAGGATTTAGAGCCACTCGTTCTCTCAATCGATTCCCCATTCGCGGGCTACTACATCGCTTCGATGGAATACGTTATGAATGACAAGCCACGACCTGCGAACACGGTACCAATCAAGGAGCGTGAGAACTTCCGCGTATCGACCACTTCACCGCTAATTTTGATGACTCCAACGCTCTGGACGAACCCGCCAACCACAGAATTGTTAAGCACAGCCAGCAATGGCGGCTACAAGGCGCCTGGGATCGGTATCAACCAATACGCCGTTGGCGATACCGGGCAGACTGCGCTGAATGCTAGCTCGATTACTAAGTTCCTCAAGACCACCGATCCTTTTGCCGATGACGCACTGCCTGGCACGAAAATCACTTGGCGCGGTGTTGGGGATCCGAACTGGAGACCCGTTCCTGGTGCGCAAAACCCATATGCATTCGCTACCCAGTGGTTCCGTTGCGATACCGAAGTGACCGAGTTGGTATTTGCCAAGCCAGCGGATTGCACCGAGATTGACGGAGCCACCAGCGCCAGCTACACCCCGGTCGAAGCTGACGTATCGAAGTACCTAACCGCGAAGATGACCGCGACCAATTCGGTTGGTTCGCTCTCGATTTGGACTAAGAGCACCTGGCATATCACACAGAAGGTTGCCAATAAGGTTGCACCTACTTTGAATACCGCCGCAGCCAGGTTCTCGGGAGACACGGTTACCGTCGCCACAACCGGTGACTGGGTTGGAAATACTGAGCCGGGTGAAGCCACCTACAAGTTCTACCTCTGCAGCAGCACGACAATCACGCCTGCAAGTTGTGGGCCTTCCCCAACCAATGCTGCAGTTGCGAAGCCCATCGCTTCGACTGGCCGATCCGCTGTAATTCCATCTCTGAGTGGTGTGGACCAGACCAAGTACATCGTCGTGGAAATGACGATGAAGAACTATCCTTACCTCTTGCTCGACAACCAACCTGATATGAACAGGGCGAAAACCGCGTCGGTGGTTATCTATACCGGACGCATCTATGAACGTCCGGTTTGGAAGCTTTCTACTTCGGTACCGATTTCCACGGGAAACGGAACTCCAATCCTGACCTCCACTTCGGGTACCGCAAACCTCGACGCCAATGTGGGTAAGACATTGCAGATGGATACCTCGCCCAACAACTGGAGTGCTACCGAAGCTCCTAACCGCTACACCTACGCTTGGTTTGAGTGTTCTCAGCCTCAGCTCAGCAGGAACACTGGAATGGACACCCCGTCCGGCTGTACCGCAATACCAGGCGCCACGTCATCTACCTATACACTGACCCAAGCTGATCGCGGCAAGCTGCTAATGGGCCGCATGACTGCCGAAAACAGTTTCGCGGTAGGTACGTCTTGGACCGTGACCACTCCAGCTATTACCGAAGCACCGTATGTGGTTA
>JBEBAN010000017.1:0-18597 GCA_041158865.1 Actinomycetota bacterium | reverse complement strand
AGGTTGGTGTGCACGGTGTGCACGTAAGGGAGGTTGTGGTCTCTGGCCCAAGCTGCCCCGAGGATGGCTCCCCAAACATCCGCCTGCACGTGAACGATGTCGACCGGCAGTGCCATCTTTGCAAGCTTGCGTTGCACTGTGCGGTACGCCAACTTGAGCGAAGGTTCGATCGAGTAAGCCCCGGTTGGTGGAAGTGGCAACGAAGGAACTTCGATCATTCCTTCGAGTCGCCGGTTGCGTCGGAAACGCCGTGAAACAACCATCGTTACCGTGTGCCCAGCACGCTCCAAATACTTCTTTTGGAGCATCAAACTCGTCTGCACGCCGCCTAAAGAGTCGGGGTGGTGATCAGCGAAAAATAGTATGTGCATCAGGTCAAATTTACCGCCTTATGCCATAGTGAAGTATGAGTTTGCAGGGGTCTAGTTCTAACACAATAAAAAGAGCGTTGGACCGAACATTACGCTACTTTGGCCAGTCCAAGGCTTGGAGCCCTGGTCTTTTCGGCTTCTTCGTTCTGATCACAGCTGTAGTTTCTTTTTTGACCGACGCTTTGCGTTTGGACAGCCTGGACCCACTCTGGATTCTGGCTTCAGCGAGTGGTTGGACGCCGGCACTAATCATTGGAATGCTGTACAAAGGAATCGTCCTAAATTGTGATCCTGATCGTCGTCGCCCGGTGCTGAACTTATTGGTTGCAGGTTTGGCTGGAACCTCAAGAAACCTAACAGTGGGTTGGATGGCAAGTCTTTTGGAGCTGGACAACTCGAGCATCTGGGGATTCCGCGCATTCGGCGGCTTCATTATCGGTTCGGCAGTTTATGCGATGTGGGCGGCCGGACTCGGGTCCCGCTTGGAATATATTGCTTCGCTCGAAAAGCTAGCGCACGCGCAGCGAAGGCTCGCCCGCACCCGTGAAGAAATCCCTGAACAGCTTTCCGAGGTTAACGCACTCCTCGAAACGCGAACTCGTGAATCTCTAATCCCGCAGTTTGAAACCATCCGAAACCAGGTGGACCAAACCGACTCGATTCCTAACGCTGTTGAACACCTGCGCCAAGCACTTAGCCAACAGATTAGACCGGTCATGGAAAAACTTTCCAAAGAGAAGCCAGCACCGGTAGAACTTCGTGACTTTGATGACTATCGTCTTGTGGCTCCAAAACTTCCGGAAGCCTATCGTCTTCGTGAAAAAATCATGGTCGGTTGGTCCTCGGCCATGGTATGGATCGGGATTGCGCTTTGGTTCGTATTCCTTTCAACGGAAAACGGATTGGTTAGATCGATTATTGGCGTCGTTCCTTATACCGCCACCTTGGCAATCCTGAAATTCTTTGTGCCCAAACAGATGACTTTTTCAAAAAGGTCAGGAATTGCACTGACCATATTCTTCGCCGTACTCTCAGCATCAGCATCGGGAGTTGTAATTTGGACATTTGGAGCAACCTTCGGCGAGTACCTGATGATAATGGGTTTTGTAGTCCTCTCCGGTCTGATCGGACCGGTCTTTCTGCTTCAGGTCAAGTCTCGAGTCGAGATGCGGCAAGAAAATGAAGCGATGCTCAAAAGTTATCTCGAAGACATCGCCAAAGAGAACGCGCGATTTGCCCAGAAGCTATGGGTATTCCGCAAGCGCTGGCTGTTAGTTCTTCACGGAACGGTACAGAGTGCGCTAACCGCAGCCATCGTTCGTCTCCAGTCGAGTGATCAGGAAGAGTCTGTAGCCAGGCAGCTTGCACTTCAAGATATTCAACGTGCAGAGCAAGCTGTAAAGACTCAGTTGGAAGCACCGCAAAACTTCGAACGTGAACTCAGCGAGCTAGTGCGCGTTTGGCGCGGGATTTGCGAGATCAAGACCACTATCTCGGAACGTGCAAAACGTGTACTTTACAAGCAAGCAGACGTGGCGTTTTGCTCCAATGAGATTTTGAAGGAAGCCATTTCGAACGCTGTACGTCATGGTTCCGCAACGGCGGCAAGAGTCACCATTGAACGTGAGGTTGATGACCTAATCTCCATCAAGGTATGGAACAACGGATCGGCGCCAGACGGAAAGGACCGAGTTGGAATCGGCTCCGAAATGATGAACGAGGTTTGTTTGCGCTGGAAACTCAGCGGCACCCGTAGCGATGTGACGCTACTTGCTGAACTTCCGGTCAGTCTTACTAATTAGTTCGTTGTAGATGCGTTCGGCTTTTTTAGTGAGCCCGCTCTGCAGAAGGTCCTCGTTTCCGAGGAGTTTGCTTCCGCGTTTGTCACCAAGTTTTATGTCACTAACTGCCTGAGTGAGCGAGGCAGCCATAGCCTCGATGCTCTCATCTTTCACCAGCCAGTAGGTGCCGTCTTCGAACTCCTCAGCGATGTTGTGATCGCAGATGATAGTTGGGGTGCCAACCGCCGCTGCCTCGTAAACGGTCATTCCCTGAGTCTCGAATCCGACCGAGGTTTGAACCAACGCATCCGCCTTGGCGAAGTGCTTGAGCATCGCCGAGTGCGGGGCACGTCCGTGGAAAATTACCTGGTGACCGAGACCGTATTCCTCGATTAGTTCTTCGGCTTTCTTACCAATCGGCCCCTTGCCATAGATATCTACGACAGTGTTGTCGAGTTTGGCAATTTTCAACGCTTCGATGAATTCGAGCAGGCGCTTTTCGTGCTGGAAGCGGCCGGCCCAAATCAGGTGAACCTTTTGGTCCTTGTGGCGTGGTTCGTCCTTAATGGCGGCTAGCGTGCTTTCGATGCGCTCGTCGTCCACGCCGTTGTGCATGACTCGAAGTTCGGTCTTGAAGCCGTGCTCGCGCAGGTCGTCGGCAAAGTGACGCGAGGGAGCCAGAACCAGGTCAACGTTTTCTGCAATCAAGTTGATGTATTCCCAGGCGTCCGAGGTGGTCTGCTTGGTCGATTTCTTGATGTGCTTTAGAAACTCACGGCTCAGAAGCCAAAACAGGAACTTCGCAGGCCACTTGCCAATTACCTCTTGGGTGCCGGCGGCTAGGTTGAAGTGGCTGGTCATCACTACTGGGAGATTGTTGCGCTGAGCGAAGCCGATTCCGATAATCGCACTCCACATGTCCGCCTGAATGTGAACGATGTCGAACTTATCGTGGCGTCGACGCTGCGAGCGATCCAGACGCTTGCGGCATCGTCTTAGGTTCCAAACAAACGAATACTCGAGGTTCAGGGTTAGTGGCCACGAAGGCAGAGTGAAGAAGCCGCGCTCAATGAGGCGCTTACCCGAGGCAGGGGTCACGAAGGTAACCTTGTGCCCCAGTTTTTCTAAGTATTTCTTCTGAAGCATCGCTGAGGTTTGAATTCCCCCTAGGGACCGAGGATGCTGGTCCAGGAACAGAGCGATGTGCATTCAACCAGCCTACCGCTTCCTAGTTTTTAGGCCCTCGTGCGAGAATGGAAGCATGACCCAACACACTCACGTAGCGACCCTGCACACCAACCACGGCGCAATCAAAATCAACCTTTTCGGCAAAGAAGCCCCAGTTACTGTGGCTAACTTCGTTGAGCTGAGCGACGGAACCAAGACCGGTAAGCCTTTCTACAACGGCGTTATCTTCCACCGCATCATCGACGGCTTCATGATCCAGGGTGGAGACCCTACCGGCACCGGCCGTGGCGGACCTGGCTACATGTTCAACGACGAGCCACACAACGACCTTCACTACGACCGCCCATACCTAATTGCCATGGCTAACGCCGGCAAGAACTTCGACGGTTCGGGTACCAACGGCTCGCAGTTCTTCATCACCGTTTCCGAGCCAGAGTACCTATGGGGCAAGCACACCATCTTCGGTGAGGTTGCAGACGAGGTAAGCCGTGGCGTTGTAAACAAGATCGCTGCAGTTGCAACTGACATGCAGGACCGACCACTTGATGACGTAGTCATCGAGTCGGTTGAGATCGAGACCGTCTAGCTCTTATGAACAACTGGTTCGCCCGAGTAGGTAAAGTCACTGGAACACTTATCGCCATCAATGCGCTGGTGTTTCTGGCCGATACCTCCTCGGGCGGAGTAGTTGGTTCACTCCTAGCTCTCTACAGCGACAGCTGGTTCTCGGCTCCTTGGACGCTGGTGACCTATAGCTTCGCTCACGCGGATCTGATTCACGTTGCACTGAACATGTATTCGCTGTGGATTTTCGGTGAGGCGCTGGAACGCGCACTAGGGCAGAACAAATTTCTTTTCCTATACCTCGGCTCGGTCGTAGCCGGTGGTTTGGCCTTTGGCCTATTTTCTTACGGCAGCGTCGTCGGTGCATCCGGTGGAGTCTTCGGACTAATGGCTGCTTATTTCATCTTCATGCGTGCGATGGGTTACCGCTCGTCGCAGATGCTGGTGCTGATCATCCTGAACGTTTCGATCGGATTCTTCTATACGTCCGTTGCCGTTTCAGCCCACATCGGTGGACTTATCGCGGGTGGAGCTATCGCCTGGTATTTCGTTAAGGCGAGACGCTAGGTTACTTCCAGCGGGTGGTCATGCCGAAGCCGACCAGCAGCAGACCAAAACCAATTACTAGGTTCCAGTTCTGAAGGTTTAGAGCAGGAACACTGGTTGCCCACATGGTTCCAAGCGGTAGCGCGTATGCCGAGATGTAGTAAACCAAGATCCAGATCAGACCGAGTAGCAAGAAGCCAACCATGACTGGGGTGTACCAAACAGGGTTAGGTAGGTCACCCTTGTTAACCTTGGCAGGCTTAGGTGCTTTGACCTTCTTAGGCTTTGCTGGAGTTTCGTTCTTTTCAGACATGAACATAATTCTATTCGCGAAAAGTTAGGCTTAAAGTCTCATGACCAAGATTCTCGTTATCGATAACTACGACAGCTTCGTTTATACGCTAAACGGTTACCTTCGCCAACTCGGCGCAGAGACCGAGGTTGTGCGCAATGATGTGGTTGCTCAGGCTGAGATTCCTTCACTTTTGACCGGTTTTGACGCGGTTTTGCTATCGCCCGGGCCTGGTACTCCAGCCGAGGCCGGCCTCTCGATCCCAATGGTTCGTTACGCAATCGAGCACAAGGTGCCGGTATTTGGCGTTTGCCTAGGTCATCAGGCCATTGCCGAGGCCATGGGCGCTACCGTTCGCCAGGCCGATGAACTCATGCACGGCAAGACTTCGCTAGTTGACCACGATGACTCGTTAGTTTTCGAGGGCCTGAACCACCCGTTCACGGCTACCCGCTACCACTCACTCGCAATTGTGCGCGAAACGCTCCCTGCCGATCTACTGGTAACCGCCGAGACCATCAAGAGTGAAACTTCCTCCGGTGGAGTGATTATGGGTGTTCGTCACGCAACTTTGCCGATTTACGGGGTGCAGTTCCACCCGGAGAGCGTGCTTACCGAGGGCGGCTACCAGATGCTGGGCAACTGGCTGGAGTCGATCGGCTTAAGCGGTGCGGCAACGCGCGCGAAGAGCCTAAGCCCACTAATTACAAACTAGCCTTAGCCGTTACATGCAACGTAAAGGGTGATGGTCGACCCCTGCGCTGCTTTGCCAGGCTTGATCGACTGACCAAGAACCGTGGTTCCCTGAGGTGGGTTGTTTACACAGCCGGCTTCCTGAGTGGCAATCTTTACCTTCAAACCAACGCTGGTGCTGGTGAGCTGGCGGATTGCGTCCTGCAGCGACATGCTCGACACATCTGGAACCTCGACCTTGCCGTTGGAAACGATCAGGTCAACGGTCGAACCGCTGGCGGTATATGTTCCAACCTCTGGGCTGCTCTCAATGACCTTGCCGGCAGGCGCGGTCGGGCTGGTGCCGGAAGTGATGGTTCCAAGTTCCAGACCTGCCGTGGCAAGTGCTGCCTTGGCTTCCTCTTCGGTTAGACCCAAAAGTGACGGTACGGCAACCTCGGACGGACCGGTGGAGACAACCACTTTCACCTGAGTTCCCTTAGGAGCCTCGATGCCTGCCTTCGGGTCAGTAGAGATGATGTTTCCAGCCGGAATGGTGTCGCTGGTTGCTTCTTCTTGAATTACGACAAATCCGAGGTCACTGAGTGCCTGCGAACCATCTTCCAGGGTCTGATTGGTTACGTCGGCGATTGCAACGTTCGGGTTCTGTGGAAGAATCACGTCGATCTTGCCGAAAGCTAGAACGTAAACGAGCAGACCGACCACGAACACAACAAACGCGGAACCGATACCCCAGAACCAGCCGGCGGCCTTCTTGGTCTGTGCGGTTTGAACGGTCTTGTCGCGAACGTCGACGATTTCGGCTTCGAAGTCTACGCCTAGTGACTTGAACGGGTTGGTTTCCGGTTCAACAGTCTTCTTGGCGGCACGCTTTGAGGTCTTCTTCGGCTTAGGTTCCTCGGTAACTGCCTCGATTACAGCAGTTCCAAGAAGCTCTGCAAACGGATCAACCTCTTCTGGGGTTTCTACAACCGTGGTTGGAAGGGGCTCGTGAACCACAGCTTCCTCAGGGACGCCATCCAGGAGTTCGGTGAATGAAACCGGAGCGGCTGGTTCACTGCTAGCCGGAGCAAGGGCTGCAGCCAACAGGTGTTCGCGGAAACTTTCGGCGCTCTGGTAGCGCTCATTACGATCCTTGGCTAGCGAGTGGAGAACCACTTCGTCCAGGCTTGCCGAAATCTCGGAGTTGTGGGCAGAAGGTGGAGTTACCAGTTCGTTCACGTGCTGGTAGGCAACCGAAACCGCGGTCTCACCGTAGAACGGAGGACGACCAGCGAGCATCTCGTAAAGAAGAACACCGGTCGAGTAAAGATCGGTTCTGGCATCTACGGTTTCACCACGTGCCTGCTCTGGCGAAAAGTATTGGGCGGTGCCAACGATGCCCTGGGTGTGGCTTTGGGTTGCCGAGGAGTCACTCATGGCGCGGGCGATACCGAAGTCCATCACCTTCACGGCACCGGTGTCGGTGATCATGATGTTGGCCGACTTAATGTCGCGGTGAATGATGCCGGCGCGGTGTGAAAACTCTAGCGCGGTCAGGATGCCCTCGGCGTAACCAACCGATTCTGGGATGGTGAGCCTGCGAGCAAACATCAGATCGCGAAGCACGGTTCCCTTGACGAATTCCATGATGATGAACGGGGTGCGGCGCTGGTTGCCGTTGGCGTCGACGCTCTCCTCTTCGCCGGTGTCGTAGACACGGACGATGGTTGGGTGAGTCATGCGTGCAGAGTTCTGCGCTTCCTGACGGAATTTGACCTCGAAGCTAGGGTCGCTAGCCAGGTCTGCTTTGAGGAGCTTGATCGCTACCTTGCGTCCGAGTCGGGTGTCGGTACCCTCGTAGACGTCGGCCATGCCCCCGCGGCCAATCAGTTCGCCAACTTCGTAGCGATCTGCAATCAAACGTTTCTGATCAGACAAGCTTCCACTCCCATAGGTTCTTCATAAGTCTAGTTTTCGATTGTTCCGTTAGTTGCTGGGAGCGGGCTGTGCCGCGCCTTCAATGTAATAGGTGAGATTTACGGTGGTTCCAACCGGCATGGTGCCAAGCGGGCTGGCTTCATATACGGTGTTTATCTTTGGGTCTCCGGTTGGAAGTTCGGTTCCTGGTACTCGTACCACCTTGAGCCCCTTGTCGGTCAGTAACTTCTCAACGGCGTCGACGTTCTGACCCATTACATCGCTGGAGAAGACGGTTGCCGTTGAAGGAGTTTCAGTTGGTGTTTCCGTCGGAGTCTCGGTTGGTGTTTCGGTCGGGGTGGTAGTGGTCGTCTCGGTTGGAGTCGGGGTAGGCGCAGGAGATGCCATCATCGCGAAGATGAAGCCAGCCAAGGTCAGAACCAGAATCACTATTACCGAAACCCATGGCCAGATGATGGCAGGCTTCTCGGCCTTCTCGTTGATTTCGGGGATAACCGCGGTCTCGGTCAGAGCCGGCTTCACGGTATCAATCATCACGGTGTTGAACTGCCCGCGCGGTGTCTTGCCCAGTAACTTCTCGGCACGCTGGGCGAGCTCGAGGGCAGTGGCTGGGCGCATGATTGCTTTCTTAGCGAGGCAGTCCATGATTAGTTCGCGAATTCCTGGCTCAAAGTCTTCGCTGAGTGGTGGAGGCGTATCGCGAATTTGTGACATCGCAATCGCCATCTGGTTATCGCCGGTGAACGGGCGCTTTCCGGCCAGCGCTTCGTAGGCAACGATTCCGAGCGAGTAAATATCGGTGGACGGTGTGGCCGGCTTTCCCGTGGCCTGTTCCGGAGAGAGGTACTGAACAGTACCCATGACCTGACCGGTTGCGGTTAGTGAAACCTGATCGGCAACTCTGGCAATACCGAAGTCGGTGATCTTCACTTGGCTGTCCGGGGTGATCAACAGATTACCCGGCTTTACGTCGCGGTGCACCAGACCCTGCTCGTGAGCTTCGTGCAGTGCCCTTGCGGTTTGAGCGATGATCTCGAGAACCTCATTAGCCGGCAAGAACTTTCGGGTCTCCAAGATCTTCGCCAGCGATTCACCCGGCACCAATTCCATGACCAGATACGCGCTACCACTGTCTTCGCCGTAGTCGTAGACGTTCGCGATTCCCTCGTGGTTCACCTTGGCGGCGTGCTTAGCCTCGGTGCGGAAGCGTTCGAGGAAGCCAGGGTCGCCCATGTATTCCGGCTTCAAAATCTTGATGGCAACATCGCGCAGGATGATTGGGTCGTGCGCGCGCCAAACCTCACCCATACCGCCAACCGCGATGCGACTGATTAGGCGATAGCGTCCGCCGTAGATCTGACCTTCCTCTGGATTCACTTGCCTAAGACCGCCTTGATAACCTTGCGAGCAATTGGAGCAGCCAGAATGTTTCCACTACCGGACTGGCCCATGCCACCGCCGTCGGCGACCATCACCACGACGGCGACCTTCGGTGCATCGGCCGGAGCGAAACCAGCGAACCAGAGAGTGTATGGAGCCTTCGCGCCGTTTTGGGCGGTACCGGTCTTTCCGGCAACTACGGTTCCGGAGACGGCTCCGTTGGTGCTCACACCGTTTTTCACAGCCGCAATCATCATCTGCTTTAGACCGTCCGCAGTGGTCTTCTTGATTGGGGTACCAAATTCTGACGGAGTGGTCTGGCTCAGTAGAGCGAGGTTCGAAGACTGAACGTTTTCAATTAGCTGCGGGTTCATTTCCTTACCGCCGTTGGCAATCGCGGCAGTAATGAGAGCCATCTGCAGCGGAGTTACGCGCACGTCGAACTGACCGAATGATGACAGCGCGGTTTGGGCGTCGTCCATGTTCTCCGGGTAAACACTCGCGGTGGCCACGGTTGGCAGTTTGAATGACTTACCGAACCCGAAGGCGTTTGCCATGGCTCGAATCTTGCCCTGGCCGAGCGATACTCCAAGCTGTGCCATCGGGATGTTACAGCTGAGGCGTATGGCATCAAGGAGCGAAACGGTTGGCTTACCACCGCAGTTGCTACCACCCGCGTTACGAATCTTGGTGCTGGTACCAGGCAGGGTGTAGCTGCTCGGGTTTGGCAGCTGACTGTCCACGGTGAACTCACCGGTCTCAAGGGCTGCGGCAGCGACCACGAGCTTGAACACCGAACCAGGGGTGTACAGCGAACCACCGATGGCCTTATTGATGAGCGGATCTCCATTTGCATCGAGAAGACCCTGGTAGTTTGCCTGCGCCTTCGAGCCGCTGTGAGTTGAAAGCTTGTTGCCATCGAAGCCTGGGGTAGAAACCATGGCCAGGATGTTGCCGGTCGCAGGCTCAATAGCCACGACTGCACCCGTCTTATTGCCCAGTGCGTCCCAAGCAGCCTTCTGAATCTTTGGGTCAATGGTTAGTTCGATCGATGCCCCGCTGACCGGGTTGCCGGTGAATAATGCGTTCAGCTGCTCGAAGAACTGGGCGCTGTTTTTACCGCTGAGGTAATCGTTGGCAGAAGACTCGAGACCGGTTGCGCCCTGGTAGTAGCTGTAGAAACCGGTAACCGACGAATACATCGGGTCGGCATACTTGCGGTCGTAGTGGAAGGCGTCTGCCACTTCTTCAGAGCTAGCAATCGGCTGCCCGTCCACGAGAATCGCACCGCGCTTGGTTTGGTAACCGTCGTAGATGGCTCGCACGTTGCGAGGGTCCTTGGCAAGCGTGTCTGCCGAGAGCACCTGCAGGTTAGTTGCCGAAAGAAACAGGGTCAGGAACATCGCACCGACCACGATGGCAATTCGTTTCAGTTCACGATTCACGCGGCCTCCCTTCGTGCGGTGTCAGAGATACGCAAAATCAATCCGACGATGATCCAGTTGGCAACCAGCGATGAACCACCGGCGGCTAGGAACGGCGTGGTCAGACCGGTGAGTGGCACGATGCGAGTCACGCCTCCAATAACGATGAAGCACTGCAGTGCCACAACGAATGACAGACCGATAGCGAGGAGCTTGCTGAACTCGTCGCTGTGGTTGAAGGCGATTCGCATACCTCGGGCAACCAGCAACACGTAGAGAGTGAAGACCACGAAGATTCCGGCGAGACCGAGTTCCTCGGCAAGCGAAGCAATGATGAAGTCGCTCTCAGCCAGCGGAACCAACTGTGGAACACCACCGCCAAGACCGGCACCGAGCAAGCCTCCGTGGGCAAAGCCGAAGAGCCCCTGAACCAGCTGGTAGCTACCGCCGATGGCGTTGTAGTGCGCCTCATCAAACGGGTTTAACCATGCGTCGAAGCGCTTGGTCACGTAGTCAATCGAACGCGAGGCAACCAGCGCACCAGTCACAAACATGCCGAAGCCAACCACGGTGTAGATGGCGCGACCGGTCGCGGTGTAAATCATCACCAAGAACAACCCGAAGAACAGTAGCGAGGTACCGAGGTCGTGTTGAACCACTAGGACGAGCAGGCTGATGATCCAGATTGCCAGAATTGGGCCAAGCTCACGAGCCTTAGGGATTTGGATCCCTAGGATGGTTCGGCCGGTCATGGCCAGCGAATCCTTGCGCTGAACCAGGTAGCCGGCGAAGAACACACAGAGTGCAATCTTGGAAAGTTCACCGGGCTGGAAGGTCAGGCCGCCAATTGAAAGCCAGAGGCTCGCGCCGTTGATGGTCTTACCGATGAACGGCAGCATCGGTGCCAAGAGCAAACCGAGACCCAGAACACCGCTGATGTAAACGTAGCGGCGAAGAAATAAGTGGTTCGGTACGTACATGATTACTGCAGCGGCCAAGGCCATGGCAACCACGGTCCAGGTGACCTGCTTTTCGGCGAAGAGTTCGGTCTGCTTGTTGGCGATTGCGGCGATGTCGAGGCGATAGATTTCGGCTAGTCCAAGACCGTTCAAGGTCACCACGATTGGCAGAATCAGTGGATCTGCTTCTCGCGCTCTCAGGCGTAACACCAGGTGAAGTGCCAGAGCCGAAAGTGCCAACGGCCCGAAGTAAAGCCAGAAATCTGGGGTCACCTTCTGCATAGTGCTGAGCTCGACCTGAAGTAATTCAAAGGCATTCAAACCAATTGCGAACAGCAGCAAAACCAGTTCGGTGTTTCGATTACGTGGAACCACTCGAACAATCTTGGAGATGCGCTCGGTGACGTTACTGCTCAACGTTCACCGACGCTCTCAGTCGCTGAAGGATTCGATAGGCATCCTGGAGGTCGGTCGCGTAGATAGCGTTCTCAACCAACTGCTGCTGATATTCCGGAAGTGCGGCAACCGGAACGTCGGTCTCCTCATAAACTTCGGAGAACTTGAATCCAGCCAGCTCTTCCTTGATTCCCTTGTAGATGGCAATGTTGCCACCGGACTCGGAAACGTAGTACTTGGTCTGGGTGTATGAGTAAGCTCCCCAACCCGCCAAGAGCACGGCTCCGATGATCGCCACAATCATTGCCAACTGACGAAGCTTTCGGAAACGAAGGCTCTTCTGGGTCTCGTTCTGTATCTTGAGGAACGCCTCGCTCGACTCGGAGATGAACTGGCGGTCAAGCGAGTCACCGGTGATGGCATCGGTGAGCAACTTCGGGTTGAACAAACCAACGATCGACTTGCCCTTGCTCTCCTGAATCACCACGTCGTTCGCAGAAGAACCAACAAATTTAGGTGTGCGTTCGATTTCGGCACGAAGCGCTTCCGGAACCACGTCCACGACCACGCAAGTCACGTTGTCTGGAGCACCAGCCTCTAGGGCTTCACCGATCAAAACTTCAACTACTTCGGCTGGGGTCTGCTCGCTCTGCATGTTTCTGCCGATGATGGCATCCGAGACATAACCGTTCAATCCATCTGAGCACATCATCCAGCGATCGCCTGGCTGAGTTTCGAGCACCTGGAAATCCAGCTGCGGAGGTTCGTTGCTATCTCCGATTACTCGAAGCAAGACATTTCGGCGCGGGTGAGTCAGTGCTTCCTCCGCGGTGATGCGACCCATCTCAACCAGACGCTGAACAAACGTGTGGTCGTGGGTGACCTGCACGGTCTCGCCGCCACGGCTCAGGTAAACGCGGGAGTCCCCAATGTGGCTGACCACTGCTTTGCTGCCAACAAACACAACCGATGAGAACGTGGTTCCCATGCCAGCCAGTTCACTGTGGTTAGCCACAGTTTCGGTAAGTAGCTGGTTGGTCTCGAGCATGCTCGCCAGGATTGCTGCCCCGGCGTCATCCGCCGAAGCGTATTCGGCATCGAGTTGAGCCATTCGCTGTGCGGTGATTGCCGATGCGATGTCGCCTCCGGCATGACCACCCATGCCGTCTGCTACGAAGAACAGCTGATATCCGGCATAACCGGAATCTTGATTGGATGAGCGAATCTTGCCGATGTTCGAATCGGCGGCACTGATCAGTGCGAAAGTCACTTTAGGACCTCAGCTCGAATACGGTTTTGCCAACGCGAACCGGGGTGTTCAACTTCACTACCGCTGGGATACCAACACGGACGCCGCCTAGGAAGGTTCCGTTGGTCGAGTTCAGATCCTGAACCAACCATTCGTCGTTGATCAGCACCAACTTGGCGTGCTGGGTCGAAGCGAATTCGTCGGTGATTACAAGGTCACTGTTTACGGCTCGGCCGATGTGTAGTTCACGGCCGGTCAGTGGAATCTCACGTCCTGCGCTCTCGCCTTCGGTGATTACAAGTTTGGTCGCGAGCTTGCTGCTCGGCTCGCTCGATTCCTGAAGCACGCGAATCGGTCCGGTTGGCGGGTTCGGGATTGTCGCCTGGGAAACCACCTGCTGAGCTCCCTTGGCCACGACCTTGCCGGCAACCTTCTGACCGAAGAGGTCTGAGCGAATCACCGAGATGATGCTGAAGATGAAGATCCAAAGCACCGCGACCAGACCGATGCGAAGCAGAAATAGAGCTAATTCACTCACTCTCGTTCACCGCCTTGGCGACGATCTTGAAGTTGAAGTATTTGTTGCCAGCCTTGATGGTCGAATCCGAAGCCAGCGCCTGCTCTGAGATGCGAACTCCACCAACGTAGGTTCCGTTGGTTGAACCGAGATCGCGAATGCCGGCGCGCTTGCCGTCCCAGATCAACTCAAAGTGCTGACGGGAAAGGCTTGAGTCGTTGATCTGAATGTCTGAGGTGCCATCTCGGCCAACCTTGGTTCGCTGCTTGTGCAGGTTGAACTGCAGGCCATCGCCAACCACCTCAATCATTGGCAACCACTCAACCTCGCCAGGTTCCGAGACCGGACTCGAGGCCAAGATCTGGACCTGGCCAACGTGCAGCTGACCAGACTCCTTGAGCTCAAGGCTGAGGTTCCCAGCGAACTGGTACCCCTGCTTCTTGGCGTGCTCGTTCGCCTGGTTAGCGAGTTCGATTTTCAACCGGTCGGAGATCAACTTCAGCCGACCAAAATCTGCAGACGAAAGGAAGATCTCAAATTTGTTCGGAACGAGAATACGGTCGCGGCTAACCACCGACGCGTTGGCGTCCATGTGTGCGCGAATCGCGGCAGCAATCTCGATAGGCTGCAGTTCACTCTTGAAGGTTTTGCTGAATGCGCCGGTTACAACGCGTTCAATACCCTTCTCAAGTTTGTCTAGAAAGCCCAAGGCACTACCTATCGTTAGCGGGCTTTAAGTTTAACCGCCACCTCTGCTAATCTCTGGTTGTTATCGCTTACGGCATAACGAGCGCAAGTGGCGAAATGGCAGACGCGCTGGCTTCAGGTGTCAGTGCCTTCACGGGCGTGCGGGTTCAAGTCCCGCCTTGCGCACTAATGCTTTTCTAGTTCCTGTGAGTTCTCTGGCAGCAACCTAGGAGCAACCTGAGTTTGCTTCAAAATCCAAAACCACTTTCCTAGTCTGAATTTGTCAGCTATGAAAGGACATGACATGGACAAGAAGAAGATCGCAAAGACCGCAGGTATCGCACTAGCAGCTTCGGTTGCAGCAGGACTTGCATTCGCGGCACCATCGCTCGCAGCTCAGCCAAAGGCAGACACCAGCATTTCTGCCGAGCAGATCGGAAAGAAGGGTCACGGTAAGGGCAAGGGCAACTCGTCTCACGTTGCACCTAAAGCAAATGACGTTCACGTCAGCCAGGACATTACCGTCAGCGTTCCAGACGACGGTGGAACCTACAAGCTTTTGGTTACCCAAGTCCAGACTGCGGCAGCAACCAACTCAACCACCACCAACAGCCAGGCTCTTGGCCTAGACAAGAAAAAGACCATCGTTGTTGATGTGACCGGCACCGGCAACGTAACCGTAACTGTTCCAGGGCTACACCCAGGAAGTTACACCGCTGTACTAGTGAAGATTGCTTCGACTCAGGATGTAACCGTTACTGCTCCAGCAACAACTGGAACCAGCAACTAGCTTCAACAATCTCATTACCCTCCTCCCTTGATGGCAGAAGGCCTCCCCAAACGGGGAGGCCTTCTGTTTTAAGTAGGAGTTTGTTTAGCCAACAGTTTCGGTGCGGCGGCCACGGGTGTGTTCCGGCTTGCACTCTAGGTTGGCGGGAACATCTGCACAGTTGTCACAGAGCAGAACCAGGTCTTTGCAGGCAAGGTTCGTGCAGTTGCGGAACTTGCTGGTCGCTCCACCACAGGCTTCACACTCACCGATGGTCTTGGCCTTGTCGGTGAAGTTGACGTTCATGCGGTCGTCGAAGACGTAGAGCGAACCTTCCCAAAGGCTTTCGTCGCCCTGGGATTCTCCGTAGCGGACGATGCCGCCCTCGATCTGGTAGACCTCTTTGAAGCCACGGTTGATCATGATTGCCGAGAGCACCTCGCAACGGATTCCTCCGGTGCAGTAGGTGACGATCGGCTTGTCCTTGATGTCGTCGTACTTTCCGCTCTCGAGGTCGCGGATGAAGTCGTGGCTGGTGTCAACGTCAGGCACGATGGCGTTCTTGAACTTACCGATCTTGGCTTCGTAGGCGTTACGTCCGTCGAAGAACAGCACTTCGTCACCGCGCTCGGCAACCAGCTGGTCAACTTCGCGAGGCTTCAGGTGCTTTCCGCCACCGACCACGCCATTGACATCTACCTTTAGTTCGTCAGGGGCGCCGAACGCTACCAACTCAGGACGAACGCGCACGCGCAGACGTGGGAAATCTTTGCCGGTGCCATCCGACCACTTGAAGTCGATCTTTCGGAAGCCTGGGTATTCCTTGGTCTGACGAACATACTTCTTCAGGGCAGCCATGTCGCCGCCGAGGGTTCCGTTGATGCCGTGCTTAGAAATCAGGATGCGTCCCTTGAGCCCTAGAGACTCGCAAAGGGTCTTCTGCCAAAGCTTGACGGCTTCAGGGTCTTCGATTGGAGCGAAGCCGTAGTAAAGGATAATTTTCTGTAGGTCCACGAAAAGAATTGTAGTCTCCAATAATGAGTATCAAACCCGGCCTTGATCTGGAAAACTTCGACAAGAGCATCCGTCCCCAGGACGACCTATTCCTACACACCAACGGTAAGTGGAAGCGTGAAACCGAAATCCCGGCGGATCAGGCGATGCACGGCTCTTTCCACATGCTTCGTGACGCTTCTGAAGAGGCGGTGAAGGAGATCCTCGAGGAGGCCTCGGCTAACCCACAGCCAGGTGTCAGCCAGCAGATCGGTGACCTCTACAACTCGTTCCTAAACGAGGAGCTTGCCAACGAACTTGGCGCAGCCCCGATCGCTGGAGACCTTCAGCGCATCGCAGACGCCGGCAACATGGACGATCTGATGCGCCTGATGGGTGAGCTTTCGCGCCAGGGAATCGGCGGTTTCTTCGGGCTTTACATCGATTCCGACCCAGGCAACCCTGAGCGTTACCTGCCACACCTAGCCCAAAGTGGTCTTGGGCTTCCAGACGAGGCTTACTACCGCGAAGAGAAGTACCAGGAAATCCGCGACGCATACGTGCCGTTCATCATCGACATGTTCCAGCACGCTGGCGTCGATCAGGTGACCGCAGAGAAGAACGCCCGCGCAATCATGGAGTTCGAGACTGCACTGGCCAGCCATCACTGGAACGTGGTTGACTCTCGAGATGCAGAGAAGACTTACAACCTCTACTCGATGGCTTCGCTGCAGGAACTAACCCCTGGCATCGACTGGAACCAGTGGACCTATGGTCTTGAAATCAGTGCCGACGCGCTCGCAGAAGTATCGGTCATGATGCCGAGCTTCTTTGAGGCTCTACCGAAGCTTTTCAATGACGAAAACCTGGGCACCATCAAGGTTTGGCTGCAGTGGCAGGTCATCAACTCAATGGCTCCTTACCTGTCGCACGAGTTCATCACCACTCGTTTCGCGTTCTACGGAACCAAGCTCACCGGTCAGCCAGAGATGCGTGCGCGTTGGAAGCGTGCGGTTGGTTTGGTCGAAGGCTCGCTCGGCGAAGCCGTCGGTGAAATTTATGTTCAGAAGCACTTCCCTCCAGCGGCCAAGGCACAGATGGACGAGCTGGTCGGTTGGCTTATCGAGGCTTACCGTCAGAGCATCAAGGGTCTTAGCTGGATGACCGAAGAGACCAAGCAGAAGGCTCTGATCAAGCTGGACAAGTTCACCCCGAAGATTGGTTACCCAACCAAGTGGAAGGACTACTCGAGTCTGGTAATCCGCAAGGACGACTTGGTTGGAAACGTTCGCCGCGCCTCCAGCCTCCAGACCGACCGCGAGATTGCCAAGATCGGTTCGAAGATTGACCGCGAAGAGTGGTTCATGACCCCTCAGACCGTGAACGCCTACTACAACCCTGGCTTCAACGAGATCGTATTCCCAGCAGCAATCCTGCAGCCTCCGTTCTTCTCCCCTGAGGCCGATGCCGCTGTGAACTTTGGTGCTATCGGTGGTGTGATTGGTCACGAGATCGGTCACGGCTTCGACGACCAGGGTTCGAAGTATGACGGCGATGGGGCACTGGTTAGCTGGTGGACGGATGCAGACCGCGAGGCTTTTGAGAAGCTGACCAAGGAACTGATTTACCAGTATGACCAGCTTTCACCGGCCCAGCTTTCAGACGAACACCGTGTGAACGGAGCCCTGACCATTGGTGAAAACATCGGCGACCTAAGCGGTCTGGAGATTGCCTACAAGGCCTACTTCCTCTCGCTAAAGGGTGAAGAACCTCCGGTGATCGACGGGCTGACCGGTGCTCAGCGTCTATTCCTCTCGTGGGGTCAGGCTTGGCGCACTAAGGGCCGAGACGAGATCATGATCCAGCGTTTGGCCACCGACCCACACTCGCCAGACGAGTTCCGTTGCAACCAGATCGTTCGAAACATCAACGCTTACTACGAGGCGTTCGATGTGAAGGAAACCGACAAGTCTTGGCTTGCGCCTGAATCCCGAGTGAGCATCTGGTGAAGCTTTGGCTTCGCATGATTTGGGCGTTCAACGGTTGGCGCTTCAAATCCAAGTTGTCGATTGCCGATGTAGGTAAGCGCACCTTCCGCGTTTGGCCAACCGACATCGATGCCTTCAACCACATGAACAACGGTGTCTACCTAACCCTGATGGACCTTGGCCGTTTCGACCTAATGCTTCGTGCCGGTAAGTGGCAAGAACTAAAGAAGCTGGGCTGGTATCCGGTCGTGGTCTCGGTGAGCATCGTGTTCCGCAAGTCGCTCGCCCCTTGGGTGTTGTTCGACATCGAAACCAAGATCATCGGCTGGGACAGCGAGGCGGTTTATGCAGAGCAGCGTTTCACCCGCGATGGTGAGATCTACACCAAAGCCATCGTCAAGCTTCGTTGGCTAAAGCGACCTCGCGGAATCGTTACCCCTACCGAACTACTGAAACAGCTTGGCGGTTGGCCAGGTAAAGAGCCGGTACTTCCTAAGTGGATTCACGACTGGAACGCTTCGACGGTTTTACCTAAGGGCAAAGAACCGGCTCCAAGCAACTGGGATTAGGCGGAGGCCTTCAGTACTTCGGCGAATCCATTCGATCCGTCGATTCGTCCGTCCGAGTAAATAACTAGGACGTCGACGCCGTCTTCCTTTTCGATTCGATCGATGCAGCGTGGCCCCTCCGCAAAAGCGGCGGTGGCCCACACGTCTGCGGTGACCAGATCATTAGCAATCACGGTCACCTGAACCAGGTCGTGCTCGCCACCCTGCCAAATGTGGTTGCCGCGCTCGGCAGTGCCAGAGGTACAGACGGCACGGTAGTTAGTTCCTTTCAAGTTCAATACCGCCAAGGCGCCAGCACCTTGGTCCGCAAT
>JBEBAN010000016.1:0-18654 GCA_041158865.1 Actinomycetota bacterium | reverse complement strand
ACTCGCGCCAGCGGTCTCGTTCGTTTTTGGCCCAGTCGTATTCCTGCCAGGAAGCGCGCTTGCGGGCGACCACCGGGGTGAGGATTGCACGAAGCAGATAGTCGGTTCCGGCTTGCAGGCCATCCCAGCCCTCATACAGGTCGTCCATGTGAATCAGGCGAGGCAGACTTTCGCCGTCCTTGAACAGTTGGTTCTGCAGAAGTGCTCCGAGAGTGCTCTTGCCCGAGCCTGCACGGCCATCGATTAAAACGATTGGCGTGGTCACACCTTCATCGATAAGTTCGAGGACCCGCGCTGAAAGCAGGTCGGCTGCGTCGACGAGATTGGAAGGGGAAGTCACCGGTTCAGTTTAGATCTGGTAGTCGGCGACCTGAACATCAGGGTGCGAGTCGAAGCGGTAACCGCCACCACGAATCGTGCGAATGATGTCTTCGAAGCCCGCGATCTTGGCGCGAAGGCGACGAATGTGAACGTCGATGGTTCGGTCGTTCGGCGCGGTTTCGTCCTCGGAATTCCAAACCAGTTCAACCAGTTCGCGACGGCTTACGGTCTCACCGGTGTTCTCGATTAGGTAGTTCAAAAGCTCGAACTCCTTCTGAGTGAGTTCGGCGTTCTCACCGTTGACCAGAACCTTGCGGCGCGAAAGGTCAACCACAACGCCGTCGTGGTTTTCGTCCTCAGGTTTTCCAGCGTGCTGGTCTAAAGCGCGTGGGTCACGAAGAGCGCTACGCACGACGTCGACGTTACGGCCGCCAGAATACTTTGGCGCAAGCGCCACGGCAGCATAGGTTTCCGATGCCAAGCCTGGAACCTTCTCATTCAAGGTTGCACGAAGAGCGTTCACGAGATCGGTCAAACTGACGCCGGCCGCCTTTGCGGTGTTTTCGTCAATGCCAACGTAGAGCGCAAAGCCGCGGGCTTCGGTCTCGTCTGGAATTGCGTTCACTGTTGCTCGTCTCTCGTTGGTGTAGGTGTTGCGGTAGTTCAAGTTGGTAATGGCCAATTTAGTAATCCTTTTATGTGTATGCGAATTTTTGAAATGCCGAAAAAGGCGGCTGGGGTGCTGGTGTCGAAAATCGCGAGCTACGTTGCTCTAGCGCTTAGCGACACATTCGCATGCACATGCAAACGCGCATCATGTCGCGAGACATGATGTTGGTCGAAACGTTTGCGGTCATAAAGAAATTATAGGCAGTTACTCGGCCAAGCCGTAAAGACGATCTCCGGCATCGCCAAGACCAGGGACGATGTAGCCGACCTCGTTTAGCTTCTCATCGAGAGCACCGAGGACGACGGTCACGTTGCGATCGCCAACGTGCTTCCTCACGGTCTCCAAACCTTCCGGAGCACCGATTAGGCAGATGCAGGTGACTTCCTCGGCGCCACGTTCGAAGACGTAGTCGATCGAGTCGTTCAAAGTTCCACCGGTAGCCAGCATTGGGTCGATGATGTAGACCTGACGACCACTGAGGTCATCCGGTAGACGATTTGCGTAAGTTTCAGGCTGAAGGGTTTCCTCGTTGCGCTTGATGCCCAGGAATCCAACGGTCGCGCTTGGGAGCAGCTTCACGATGCCCTCGAGCATGCCGAGACCGGCACGAAGAATCGGAACGATGATTGGGCGAGGCTTCGCCAGAGCAACACCCACGGTAGGGCCAACCGGGGTCTCGATTGACTTCTTTTCCACACGTATGTCGCGGGTGGCCTCATATGCGAGCAGGGTCACCAACTCTTCAACCAGCTGGCGGAAGATCGGGCTCGGGGTGTTCTTATCGCGAAGAACGGTGAGCTTGTGGGTGATCAGTGGGTGGTCTGCAATGTGTACGCGCATGGGTCAAATCTATCGAATAGTTAGGCTAGAAGCATGACGACCAGATGGAACGAAGCGATGCGCGAGGCGTTGGCGTTGGCGCACCTCGCCGAGCAGGAATCTGGTGATGTTCCGGTTGGCGCCGTCCTAGTTGATCCAGATGGAACCATCGTTGCGTTTGGAAAGAATGAGCGCGAGGCGACCGGCGACCCAACCGCTCACGCGGAGGTTGTGGCGATACGTGCCGCGGCTGCGCTCAATGCCAACTGGCACCTAAACGATCTGACCCTTGTGGTCACCCTCGAGCCTTGCGCAATGTGTGCCGGGGCGATCCAGGCTTCGCGAATTGGCCGAGTGGTTTTCGGAGCTTGGGACGAACGCGTAGGCGCAAGCGGTTCCCGCTATGACCTACTGCGCGATTCCCGACTCGGTCAGCAGGTGGAAGTTATTTCCGGAGTGCTCGAGAGCGAATGCTCTGAGGTGATGGTTCAGTTCTTCGAAGAGCGCAGAACATCTGGCTCTAGGTAGATAACGCGAGCGGTAGGAACCGTCTTGCGAATCTCAACCTCAGCGTTATCGATTATCTCGGCAACATCCTTTGCGGTGTCGGTACCCTTCACCGCAATCTTGGCGGCAACCATCAACTCTTCAGGGCCCAGGTAAAGGGTCTTCATGTGGATGATGTCTTCCACGCCTTTCGAACCGCGAAGTGCGGTAGCGATCTTGGTGTTGTCTTCGCCGGTAGCACCCTCGCCAACCAACAGGCTAGAGGTTTCGATGCCGAGGATGATTGCAACTGCTACCAAAAGACCACCGATAGCAAGGGTGCCGATGGCGTCCCAGATTGCGTCGTGAGTTAGAACCGTTAGTCCAACACCAGCGAAAGCGAACACCAGACCGAGTAGAGCTGCAATGTCTTCAAGGATTACAACCGGAAGTTCAGGGCTCTTGGCGTGACGAATGAATTTGTAAAGCGAGGTGCGTCCGCGCTCTTCCTTCGCAGCCTTCAAAGCCGTGCGAAGGCTGAAACTTTCGAGCAGGATCGCAATACCTAGAACGGTTAGCGGCAACCAGGCCTCGGTGAGTTCGTGAGGGTGGGAAAGCTTCTCAACACCTTCGAGGATCGAGAACATTCCACCGATGCTGAAGAGCACAATCGAAACCATGAATGCGTAGATGTAGCGAGAGCGACCGTACCCGAACGGGTGAGTTGGAGTGGCCTTGCGCTTGGCACGCTTACCTCCGAGTAGAAGCAGAACCTGGTTACCCGTGTCGGCTAGGGAGTGAATACCCTCGGCAAACATCGAAGCCGAACCGCTGATACCAGCGGCAATAAATTTGGTAATAGCGATACCCGTGTTAGCGCCTAGCGCCGCAAAAATTGCTCTGGTCGAACCTTCGGTACTCATTGAACCCTCCAATGTAGTAGCCTAGTTGACGGTGACGTGTCCGAGCGGCCGAAGGTGCAACACTCGAAATGTTGTGTACGTGAAAGCGTACCGTGGGTTCAAATCCCACCGTCACCGCCATCAAAAACCAGACTCAACGGGTCTGGTTTTTCTCTTTTAAAGTGATTCGGTCAATCTAAACTGAGCGTGAGCCAAGGATGAGAATCAATTGACGACAAAGTATCCAGTAGTTGAAAAGAGCATCGCCGAGCTTCGAGCTGCCCTCGAGGCGGGCGAGGTCACCAGCGTTGAACTCACTCAGCGCTACCTTGAACGAATCGCTACCTACGACCAGAGCGGCATCAACCTAAACGCGATGGTTGAGCTGAACCAAAATGCGCTCGCGGAAGCCGCTGCCTCTGATGCACGTCGTGCTGCGGGAGAACTGCTCGGCGGCCTGGATGGAATTCCGTTCACCGTCAAAGACTCATACAAGGTAAAGGGGATGAGCGTTGCTGCCGGCTCCCCAGCTTTCGAGCACCTGATTGCCAACGAGGACGCCCACACCGTGGCACTGCTTCGCGGGCAGGGTGCCGTGCTGATCGGGCTTACTAACATGCCTCCGATGGCCAATGGCGGCATGCAGCGTGGTCTCTATGGCCGAGCCGAGTCTCCTTATAACGAGAAGTTCCTGACCTCGGCATTCGCCTCTGGTTCGTCCAACGGTTCGGGCACGGCTACCGCGGCAAGCTTCGCAGCCTTCGGCCTCGGTGAAGAGACCTGGTCGAGCGGTCGTGCTCCAGCAGCCTGTAACGCGCTCTGCGCCTACACGCCTTCTCGCGGAATGATCTCGATCCGCGGTAACTGGCCATTGGTTCCAACCATGGACGTCGTGGTTCCTCACACTCGCACTATGGCGGACCTCGCCGAAATCCTGGACGTCCTAGTGGCAGATGATGCCGAAGCCGATGGCGACTTCTGGCGAATGCAACCGTGGGTTGAATTACCAAAAACCGATGCCATCCACGCGCAAAAATTTATCGAGCAGCACAAGGCTGCAATAGAGATGGTAAGGTTCGGTGACAAACCGCTGGCTGGCGTTCGCCTAGCCGCTCCAAAGATGTTCTTAGGCCGCGACGAATTTCAAGGAACCGGAACCGGCATGGGTTCGGTCACGGGTCAACGAATTGAACCGCGACCTTCGATGCTGAAACTGTGGGATGCGTATGTAGCAAACCTCGAAGCAGCCGGTGCCGAGATCGTGGAAACCGATTTCCCTGTGGTTACCAACTACGAGGCTGACCGAGCCGAAGCTCCAAACGTGTTCAACCGCGGAATCGTTCCCGAAGAATTCTTCGACGCCGAAATTTGGGATCTGTCCATTTGGTCGTGGGATTACTTCCTGAAGCTCAACGGTCAAGAAGACCTTCACACCATGACTCAGGTTGATGGTCCAAAAATTTTTCCGGCGCCTCACGGCGCATTGAAAGATCGCTATGACGAGTTCGATGCCGACCTTTCCGACTATGTAACCCGCGCGAAAGAGGAGGGAATCATCGATCCGTTTAATGGACCGGATTCAGAAATTTTTGCGAAGGGCCTTACGGCCCTAGAGGAGACCCGCAAGCGGGATCTCGATGACTGGCTGGCCGAGAACGGTTTCGATGCCGCGATCTTCCCAACCCTCACCGACGTTGGCCCTGCCGATTCGGATGTGAATGAGTCTTCCGCCGAATTGACCTGGCGCAACGGCGTCTGGGTGGCTACCGGCAATCTCGCGATTCGCCACCTCGGCATTCCAACCGTCAACGTTCCGCTTGGAACCGCGGACGACATCGGCATGCCCTTCGGGCTAACCATTGCGGGCGCCGCCTACAGCGATGCCAAGCTTCTAGAGCTTGGAAGCCTGTTCGAGGCGATCAACCCAGTTCGCACGGTTCCACCACGAACCCCAGAGTTGTAGGCTCAAAATATGTCAAAACTTGTAGTTCACGATTACGGCATCAGTGTGAAGCTGACCCCGTTTGAAAAGTTTTGGTCGATTTCTGGGGATTTCGAGATTCCGGTGACCTCGATTCGCGGCGCGGAAGTCGTCCCAGGTAAGGCACTGTCTATTTTCAAAGGCATCAACTGGGCGATGCGCGTGGGAACTGCGATTCCAGGCGTTTACTACGCTGGTAGATTCTTCCGTTCCGGCGGGGCGGATTTCATGGTCGTCCGTGCTGGAAAGCCTGCGGTTCAGCTGAATCTTTCGGGAAAACCGTATCTGCGAGTGATTTTGACCGTGGACAACGCCGAAATGGTCGCAGAAGAGATTAATAGCGCTTTGGCCGCTTGCTAGAACTTTAAAAACATTTTCTTGCGGTTTGTCGCTCAATCGTTATAGAGTTGTACTTTGCTCCCTATCTCCCTAGCGCATATTGTGGCGCGACCTGTGATGCATATGTTGGCGTCACTGAAGGTTATGGGTCAGCGATCTCGAAACCGCTAAATTAACGTAACTCCCTTGGAGGGATTCACTTGGCTGCGAAGAACGCAAAAACCAACAACACCCGCGACGCAAAGCGTCCGTCATTCGCCAGAACTCAGGAGCCAATCGAGGTTCCTAACCTGCTCAAGCTACAGCGCGAGAGCTTCAACTGGTTGGTTGGCGAAGACAGCTGGCGTGCACTAAACCCAGATGCAAAGAACGGTCTGACTGAGATCTTCGAAGAGCTATCGCCAATCGAAGACAGCAACAACCCAGCCGACGCAAAGATGGGTCTAGCGTTCAGCGCTCCAGAACTTTACGACCCAGCCCACACTCCAGACGAGTGCAAGATGAAGGGTAAGAGCTACACCAAGCCTCTCTACATCAAGGCTGAGTTCACCAACTACGTAACTGGTGAAATCAAGAGCCAGACCGTATTCATGGGTGACTTCCCGGTCATGACTGAAGACGGCACCTTCGTGATCAACGGCACCGAGCGTGTTGTTGTTTCGCAGCTGGTTCGTTCCCCAGGTGTTTACTTCTCGGTATCGACCAACACCACTGGAAACCTAGACGTACGTAACAACAAGGGCCAGATCATTCCTAGCCGTGGTTCGTACCTAGAGTTCCTAACTGAGTGGGTTAAGGACGACCGCAAGCCTATGGCTCGCTTCGGCAAGCCAATCCTTCAGGTTCAGGTTGACCGCAAGACCAAGGTTTCGGCAACCATCTTCCTAAAGGCCCTAGGTCTAACCAAGGAGCAGATCGAGGCCGAGTTCAAGGACGTCGAAGCTGCAATCAAGGACAAGGGTTGGACCTACGACGTAGACCTAATCGCTAACACCCTTGCTTACGACGAGTCGAAGGCTTTCGCCAGCGGCATCGTTTCGAAGGAAGACGCACTACGCGAGCTTTACCGCAAGGTTCGTAACGAAGCTGCCGGTCCTGAGACCGCAGAAGCTTGGCTACGTTCGACCTACTTCGAGACCAAGCGCTACAACCTAGCCAAGGTGGGTCGTCACAAGGTAAACCGTAAGCTCGGTCTAAACGTTGACGGCGCAACCACCACCCTTTCTGTTGAGGACATCGTAGCTACCTTGAAGTACCTTCTGTACTTCGACATGTCGCTAGCAAACGGTGCACCTCAGGGCCAGAAGTTCAACGTGAACATGGCTGGCAAGAAGGTCGAACTAGACATCTCGTCTGACGACATCGATGACTTCTCTAACCGTCGTATTCGTTCGGTTGGCGAGCTAATCCAGAACCAGGTTCGTATCGGTCTAAGCCGTATGGAGCGTGTGGTTCGCGAGCGTATGTCGACCCAGGACATCGAGGCAATTACTCCTCAGACCCTGATCAACCTACGTCCAGTAGTTTCCGCAATCAAGGAGTTCTTCGGAGCTTCGCAGCTATCCCAGTTCATGGACCAGAACAACCCGCTAGCAGGTCTTGCTCACAAGCGTCGTCTATCGGCTCTTGGTCCTGGTGGTATTGCTCGTGAGCGTGCACAGATGGAAGTCCGTGACGTTCACCCATCGCACTACGGTCGTATGTGTCCAGTTGAAACCCCTGAAGGTCCAAACATTGGTCTGATTGGTTCGCTAACCGCTTACGCACGTATCAACGCTTTCGGCTTCATTGAGACCCCATACAACAAGGTCACCAATGGCAAGCTAACCGGCAAGATCGAGTACCTAGACGCAGCTTCTGAAGCCGGCAAGGTTATCGGTGTTGCTGAGGTAACGCTCAACGCCGACAAGACCATTGCAAACAAGAAGCTAATCGCTCGCTACCGCGGTGAAGTTATCGAAGCAGACGTCGAAGACCTCGACTACATCGACATCTCGCCACGTCAGCTAGCTTCGGTTTCGACCTCGCTGATTCCGTTCCTTGAGCACGACGACTCGTCGCGTGCACTGATGGGTGCGAACATGCAGCGTCAGGCTGTGCCACTAGTGCGCAGCGAAGCTCCTTACGTAGGTACCGGTATGGAGCGCGTTGCAGCGTTCGACTCTGGCACCATCGTGATCAACGAGCACGCAGGTGTTGTTGAAGACGTAACCGCAGACGCCATCACCGTTATGGGTGACAACGGCTCGCACGATGTTTACGCACTTCGCAAGTTCGAGCGCTCGAACCAGGGAACCGCAATCAACCAGCGCGCCATCGTAAACGTAGGCGACCGAGTTGAGGCCGGTCAAGTTCTAGCCGACGGTCCTGCAACCGAGAACGGTGAACTTGCTCTAGGTAAGAACCTGCTTGTAGCATTCATGCCTTGGGAAGGTCACAACTTCGAAGACGCGATCATCCTGAGCCAGAACCTGGTCAAGGACGACACCCTTTCTTCGATTCACATCGAAGAGTACGAAGTTGAAGCACGTTCGATCAAGCTCGGTGACGAAGAGATCACTCGCGACCTACCAAACATCAGCCAGGAGACCCTAGCTCACCTCGACGAGCGTGGAATCATCCGCGTTGGTGCCGAGGTTCGTTCGGGCGACATCCTGGTCGGTAAGGTAACCCCTAAGGGTGAGACCGAGCTTTCCGCGGAAGAGCGCCTACTGCGCGCCATCTTCGCCGACAAGGGCCGCGAAGTTCGCGAGTCGTCGCTGAAGGTACCTCACGGTGAGAGCGGAACCATCATCGGTGTGAAGGTATTCACCACCGAAGAGTACATGGCACAGTACGGCGAAGACGTCGTTGAAGTTACCAAGGATGACCTAGGCGCAGGCGTAATGGCTCGCGTGGTTGTTCAGATCGCTCAGAAGCGTAAGATCACCGAAGGTGACAAGCTTGCTGGTCGTCACGGAAACAAGGGTGTTATCTCGAAGATTCTTCCGGTTGAAGACATGCCATTCCTTGAGGATGGAACTCCGGTTGACATCGTTCTAAACCCACTGGGTATTCCTGGTCGTATGAACTTCGGTCAGGTCCTAGAAACCCACCTAGGTTGGATTGCCAGCCGCGGATGGAACGTCGAAGGTCTATCGAAGGCACTAGCCGAGAACATCAAGAACCTTCCTGAGAGCATGAAGCAGGGCGAGGCTGGCACCAAGGTTGCCACCCCAATCTTCGACGGCGCTCACAAGGACGAGATCGTTTCGCTACTAGCCGCGACCACCAAGAACGAGTGGGAAACCTCGAACAAGAAGAAGCTGGTTGACGAGACCGGTAAGGCTACTTTGTTCGACGGCCGCTCGGGTGAGCCATTCCCAGCACCAATCTCGGTTGGTTACATGTACGTGCTCAAGCTGCACCACCTAGTTGACGACAAGATCCACGCTCGTTCAACCGGTCCTTACAGCATGATTACCCAGCAGCCACTGGGTGGTAAGGCACAGTTCGGTGGTCAGCGCTTCGGTGAGATGGAAGTATGGGCCCTTCAGGCCTATGGTGCCGCTCACACCCTACAGGAGCTCCTAACCATCAAGTCGGACGACGTCTCGGGACGTATCAAGACTTACGAGGCGATCGTTACCGGTCAGAACATCCAGGCTCCTGGTATCCCAGAGTCCTTCCGTGTTCTAGCCAAGGAAATGCAGTCGCTAGCACTGAACATCGAGGTTCTAGACGCTTCGGGTAACGCCGTTGAGTTGAAGGACCAGGACGAGTTCGCTTCGGACCGCGCGACCGAGGAGATGGGCATCAACCTATCTCGCAACGAGTCGCTCGCATTCGACAGCGAGTTCACCGGACTAGAGAACTAAGAACCAGAGACAAGAAGAGAAGTAGAAAACAATGCAAGTTGAAGCTTTCGAAGCAATCCGCGTTGGCCTAGCAACCTCGGCTGACATCCTTTCTTGGTCGTCTGGTGAAGTTAAGAAGCCAGAGACCATCAACTACCGTACCCTCAAGCCTGAGAAGGACGGCCTGTTCTGTGAGCGTATCTTCGGTCCTACCAAGGACTGGGAGTGCTCGTGTGGTAAGTACAAGCGTGCTCGCTACAAGGACGTCGTCTGTGAGCGCTGTGGTGTTCAGGTTTCGAAGTCGAACGTACGTCGTGAGCGTATGGGACACATCACCCTGGCTGCCCCTGTTACCCACATCTGGTACTACAAGGGTGTTCCTAGCCGCCTCGGCTACCTACTTGACCTAGCTCCTAAGGACCTAGACAAGATCATTTACTTTGCCGCTTACCGCGTTATGGAACGCTTCGAGGACGAGCTAGCTCAGAACGCTGCTCTAGACCGCGAAGACTACCTAGGCCGCATCGTTGCGATGCTGGACGAGCGTGAGGCAGAGCTACGTGAGGCCGCCGGCGACGAGATCGCAGCTCTTGAGGCTGAAGGCTACAAGATGCAGACCGCTGCACACTTCTGGGAAGCTCCAGAGTGGGTACCTGCCGACCTTTACAAGAGCGTCGACCAGCTAATCTCGGCTGAGGCCAAGGACCCTGAAGGCTTCTTCAACCAGAAGCCACTAGAGGCTCCATCGGTTAAGGCAATCCGTGACCTACAGGCTGCCTTCAAGAAGAAGACCGACAAGATCGTTCGTGAGTACGGTCGTCGCGAGCGTCGCGAGAGCCTACAGCGCGAGCAGTTGGCTTGGCGTATGCACCTGACTGCAAAGCCAGGAACGCTAATCCAGTACGACGACATCTTCGACCTGTTCCACTACTACTACGGTGACTACTTCAACGTACAGATTGGTGCAGAAGCCATCAAGCAGATGCTTGCTAACTTCAACCTTGAAGAGCAGCGCGACCACTTGAAGGAGCTAATCGCTTCTTCGAAGGGAACCAAGCAGACCTACGCAATCAAGCGTCTAAAGGTTGTTAGCTCGTTCATCGAGTCGAACACCTCGCCTGTTGCCATGGTTCTAGACGTTCTTCCAGTTCTTCCACCGGAAATCCGTCCAATGGTTCAGCTTGACGGCGGACGCTTTGCGACCTCTGACCTAAACGACCTTTACCGTCGTGTGATCAACCGCAACAACCGTCTACTCAAGTTCCAGGAACTAGACACCGTACCTCGCACCATCATCAACAACGAGAAGCGCATGCTTCAGGAAGCTGTTGATGCTCTGTTCGACAACGGACGTCGTGGTCGCCCAGTAACCGGTACCGGTAACCGTGCCCTGAAGTCGCTAAGCGACCTTCTAAAGGGTAAGCAGGGTCGTTTCCGCCAGAACCTGCTAGGTAAGCGCGTTGACTACTCGGGCCGTTCGGTTATCGTTGTTGGTCCTCAGCTGAAGCTACACCAGTGTGGTCTTCCAAAGCTTATGGCTCTTGAACTCTTCAAGCCTTTCGTAATGAAGCGCCTAGAGGAGCAGGGCTACGCCCAGAACATCAAGGGTGCTAAGCGTATGGTTGAGCGCAGCCGTCCACAGGTTTGGGGTGTGCTTGAAGAGGTTATCCGCGAGCGTCCAGTTCTACTGAACCGTGCACCGACCCTTCACCGTCTAGGTATCCAGGCCTTCGAGCCAGTCCTAGTTGAAGGTAAGGCAATCCAGCTTCACCCGCTAGTTTGTACCGCATTCAACGCGGACTTCGACGGTGACCAGATGGCTGTACACGTACCTCTATCGCTAGAGGCACAGGCCGAAGCTCGCGTGCTAATGCTTGCTTCGAACAACATCTTGAAGCCATCGGATGGTAAGCCAGTTGCTACCCCAACCCAGGACATGATCATCGGTCTTCACCACCTAACCGGTGTGAAGGAAGGTGCCACTGGCGAGGGCAAGGCATTCGGTTCTCTAGCCGAGGCACAGCTTGCATTCGACAACCACGTGATCGACCTACAGGCGAAAATCCGTATGCGCTTGAACGGCGAACTACGCGAGACCACCTTCGGTCGCGCACTGTTCAACGAGACCATGCCAGTCGGCTTCCGCTACGTTGAGCAGCAGGTTGGTAAGAAGGAGCTTTCGGGCATCGTTACCGAGCTTGTTGAAAACCACAGCCGCGTTGAGACCGCTCAGACCCTAGACCGCATCAAGGATGCCGGTTTCTACTGGGCAACCCGTTCGGGTGTTTCGATGTCGATCTCTGACGCCAACTTCGATGCGAACCACAAGTTCGACGAGGCTCGCGCCAAGATCATCGCCGAAGGTGAAAAGGAACACACCAAGGTCCAGGAAGATTACAACGACGGTAAGAAGTCGGAAGTTGAGCGTCGTGACGCTCTAGGTAAGCTCTGGAACGCCCGCACCATCCAGGTTGAGGCGCTTCTGAAGGAGTCGATCCCTACCGACAACGCCATCTACAAGATGGTTACCTCAGGTGCTCGTGGTAACTGGATCCAGATCCGTTCGATCATGGGTATGCGTGGACCGGTTGCTACCGCTTCTGGTGACTTCGCGCCGATGCCTGTAAAGGGTAACTACCTGGTTGGTCTAACCGCTAACGAGTACTTCATTAACGCAACCGGTGCCCGTAAGGGTAACGCGGACACCGCTATGAAGACCGCTGCCGCTGGTTACCTAACCCGTCGTCTAGTCGACGTTGCTCAGGACGTAATCGTTCGCGAGGCCGACTGTGGCACCGAGCGTGGTCTAGAGAAGGAACTGAAGAAGTACCTATCTGCAACCGACAGCTTCGAGTGGAACAGCCGTGTATTCGACCTATCGGTCCTACACCGTTTCCTAGCCGAGCCAATCATGAACGGCAAGGAAGTTATCGCTAAGGCCGGAACCCAGGTAGACCAGAACCTGATCAACCTGATCAAGAACGAGGACGCCAACAAGTCGAGCATCGACAGCGTGGTTATCCGTTCGGTTCTAACCTGTGAGTCGACCGAAGGTGTTTGTGCCGCATGTTACGGAACCTCGCTAGCAACTGGTGACCCAGTTGAGCTTGGTGAAGCCATCGGTATTATCGCTGCTCAGTCGATCGGTGAGCCTGGTACTCAGCTAACAATGCGTACCTTCCACACCGGTGGTGCTTCTGACACCCAGGAAAAGCAGGTTATTAAGAAGCGTATTAACGGTATTGAAATGCGTGTTGAGCGTGAAATCTCGTACGACATTACCCAGGGTCTAACCGGTGTTACCGACCTTCTTGAAGCACGTATTGGTTGGAACCGTCAGGGCAAGGTTGCTGTAATGGCATTCTGGCCTGGTGTGGTCGATGTCCGCGAGGTCGAGACCAAGGGTACCGCTAAGAAGTACGAGATCCGCGTTGTCCCTCAGGGCGACAAGGAGCTAAAGGAAGCCAAGGACCTAGCACAGCGTTACAGCTTCTCGCGTACCACTTCGAAGACCTTCAAGAAGCTGGACCCAGAGCTACCGATCACAACCATCAGCGATCTAAACGATCTAGTGGTTGAGGCTGGCACTCACGTTGAGACCGGTGACTACCTAGTCGACGGAACCCCAATCCCTCACGAAGTACTTTCGACCAAGGGACGCAAGGCCGCCGCTCAGGAAATCATCAACGGTGTTCAGGCAATCTATGGCGCTCAGGGTGTAGACCTACACGACAAGCACCTAGAAGTCATCGTTCGCCAGATGCTCGGAAAGGTTACCGTCGTAGATGGCGGTGACACCAAGATGCTTCCTGGTGAAGTTCTAGACCGCAACGTCTTCGCACGCAACAACCGCCAGGCTGTTGCTGAAGGACTAAAGCCTGCATCGGCACGTGAAGAAGTTATGGGTATGACCCGTGCTTCGCTAGCTGCTCAGTCATGGCTATCGGCCGCATCGTTCCAGGAGACCACCCGAGTTCTAACTCAGGCAGCTCTTGACCGCAAGACCGACAAGCTTGCCGGTCTGAAGGAGAACGTAATCATCGGTAAGCTCATCCCAGCCGGAACCGGACTCAAGGAGTACCGCAACGTCAAGGTTGAGGCTACCGAAGCAGCAAAGAACGAGATGTACCCTAACCGCATGTGGGAAGCCCCTGCTGCGAGTGAGCCAGACTTCTCGTTCGACACCGCCGGACTAACCTTTGCTTCGATCGAAGACTTCGACGCAGCTGGGGACGAAACCGAACAGTAAAAGTTCCATTTGACCCATTGGAGTATCTTCGGGTAAAGTTAGGGATTGATGTGCTTTCTAGCACGGACGCCCTAACCCCGAGGATAACTCCGGTGGGCCACCAAGAAGAAAAAGACTTCCGGGGATTTACCACGGAACAAACAAGGAGTAGTAGTGCCAACAATTCAGCAGTTGGTCCGCAAGGGTCGCTCGGCTAAAGCAGCCAAGACCAAGACCCCGGCGCTAAAGGCCAGCCCTCAGCGTCGCGGCGTTTGCACCCGTGTGTACACCACCACCCCGAAGAAGCCAAACTCGGCTCTTCGTAAGGTAGCCCGTGTCAAGCTTTCGAACGGTATCGAAGTAACCGCCTACATCCCAGGCGAAGGTCACAACCTACAGGAGCACTCGATGGTGCTAGTACGTGGTGGTCGTGTTAAGGACCTACCAGGTGTTCGTTACAAGATCGTCCGCGGTGCTCTAGACACCCAGGCAGTGAAGAACCGCCAGCAAGCTCGCAGCCAGTACGGCGCAAAGAAGGGTAAGTAATGCCTCGTAAAGGTCCAGTAACTAAGAAGCCAGTCGTAGTCGACCCAGTCTACGGTTCGCCAGTTGTAACCCAGCTTGTCAACAAGATCCTTCTTGATGGCAAGAAGTCGATCGCAGAGTCGATCGTTTACGGCGCACTTGAAGGTGCCAAGGACAAGTCGGGCGGAGAGCCAGTTGCATTGCTGAAGAAGGCACTGGACAACGTACGCCCAACCGTCGAGGTTCGTTCGCGTCGCGTCGGTGGTTCGACCTACCAGGTTCCGGTAGAGGTTAAGGCACACCGTGCCAACACCCTAGCTATGCGTTGGCTAGTCAGCTACGCAAAGGCTCGCCGCGAGAAGACCATGACCGAGCGTCTAATGAACGAGATTCTTGACGCATCGAACGGCCTAGGCGCTGCTGTAAAGCGTCGTGAGGACACTCACAAGATGGCCGAGTCGAACAAGGCATTCGCCCACTACCGCTGGTAGTAGGCAGAACTTCCGCCTACTAACCCAGTGTTGGTAGGCGGTCGTTCTTTTTAGTAACAAAAAATTCAAAGCAACACCCCACTAATTCGGAGGCAACCGTGGCACAAGACGTGCTTACTGACCTAAACAAGGTCCGCAACATCGGCATCATGGCTCACATCGACGCCGGTAAGACCACCACCACTGAGCGCATCCTGTTCTACACAGGTATCACCCACAAGATTGGTGAAGTTCACGATGGTGCTGCGACCATGGACTGGATGGAGCAGGAGCAGGAGCGCGGTATCACCATTACCTCGGCTGCTACCACCTGTTTCTGGAACAAGAACCAGATCAACATCATCGACACCCCAGGACACGTGGACTTCACCGTTGAGGTAGAGCGTTCGCTTCGTGTTCTTGACGGTGCGGTTGCCGTATTCGACGGTAAGGAAGGTGTTGAGCCTCAGTCTGAGACCGTTTGGCGTCAGGCTGACAAGTACGACGTTCCTCGTATCTGTTTCGTAAACAAGATGGACAAGCTTGGTGCTGACTTCTACTTCACCGTAGACACCATCGTCAACCGTCTAGGTGCACGTCCACTAGTTATTCAGATCCCTATCGGTGCCGAGAGCACCTTCGAAGGTGTTGTCGACATCGTTCAGATGAAGGCTCTAACCTGGCGCGGTGACGTAGAGATGGGTGCCAAGTACGAAGTTGAGGCAATTCCTGCCGACCTTCAGGAGAAGGCAGACCACTACCGTCAGATCCTTCTTGAGACCGTCGCTGAGACCAGCGAAGAGCTCATGGAGAAGTTCTTCGGTGGCGAAGAGCTAACCGAAGCCGAGATCAAGGGTGCCATCCGCAAGATGACCATCAACTCGGAGATCTACCCAGTTCTTTGTGGCTCGGCCTTCAAGAACAAGGGTGTTCAGCCAATGCTTGACGCCGTTATCGACTACCTTCCTTCGCCACTTGACGTTCCAGCTATTGAAGGCTCGAACCCAAGCAACGAAGAAGAGAAGATCATCCGCGAACCTAAGGCAGACGGTCCATTCGCTGCTCTAGCGTTCAAGGTTATGACCCACCCATTCTTCGGTCGTCTAACCTACATCCGCGTTTACTCGGGTAAGGCAGACTCCGGTGCTCAGCTTCTAAACTCCACCAAGGGTAAGAAGGAGCGCATTGGAAAGATGTTCCAGATGCACGCCAACAAGGAAAACCCTGTTGAGTTCGCAACCGCTGGTCACATCTACGCAGTTATCGGTCTAAAGGACACCACCACTGGTGACACCCTATGCGACGGCGACAAGCCAGTCGTCCTAGAGTCGATGACCTTCCCTAAGCCAGTTATCTCGGTTGCTATTGAGCCAAAGACCAAGGGCGACCAGGAGAAGCTAGGTCTAGCTATCCAGAAGCTAGCCGAAGAAGACCCAACCTTCCGCGTTGAGCACGACCACGAGACCGGCCAGACCGTTATCTCGGGTATGGGTGAGCTTCACCTTGACATCCTTGTTGACCGTATGCGTCGCGAGTTCAAGGTTGAGGCAAACGTTGGTAAGCCACAGGTTGCTTACCGCGAGACCCTGAAGAAGAAGGTCGACAAGTACGACTACACCCACAAGAAGCAGACCGGTGGTTCTGGTCAGTTCGCTAAGGTTCAGATCTCTCTTGAGCCTATGGAAGTTACCGAAGAGAAGAGCTACGAGTTCGTAAACGCCGTTACCGGTGGTCGCGTTCCTCGTGAGTACATCCCATCGGTTGACGCTGGTATCCAGGACGCTATGCAGGTAGGAACCCTAGCCGGTTACCCTGTAGTTGGCGTAAAGGCTACTCTTCTTGATGGTGCCTACCACGACGTTGACTCGTCGGAAATGGCGTTCAAGATTGCTGGTTCGATTGCTTACAAGGAAGCAGCTCGACTAGCTCAACCAACTCTGCTCGAGCCGATCATGGCCGTCGAAGTACGTACCCCTGAGGAATACATGGGTGACGTTATCGGTGACTTGAACTCTCGACGCGGTCAGATTCAGGCAATGGATGACGCTTCTGGCGTCAAGGTCGTTCGCGCCCTAGTTCCACTGTCAGAAATGTTCGGTTACGTCGGTGACCTGCGCTCGAAGACTTCGGGTCGTGCGGTTTACTCGATGACCTTCGAGACCTACAACGAGGTTCCTAAGGCTGTAGCTGACGAAATCGTTCAGAAGAACAAGGGCGAGTAGTTCGCAATCGAACTACTTTTCCAACTAAAATAGAAAAATCCCAAACTTCGCTGCAGGATACACTTGCGCGAGTTAACGAAAAGTCCTTAGGAGGACAGACACATGGCTAAAGCGAAATTCGAGCGCAACAAGCCGCACGTTAACATCGGTACCATCGGTCACGTTGACCACGGTAAGACGACTCTGACTGCGGCAATCACCAAGGTACTTCACGACAAGTACCCAGACCTAAACGCAAGCTACGCGTTCGACCAGATCGACAACTCCCCAGAGGAGAAGCAGCGCGGTATTACCATCAACATCTCGCACGTTGAGTACCAGACCGAGAAGCGCCACTACGCACACGTAGACGCTCCAGGTCACGCTGACTACATCAAGAACATGATCACCGGTGCAGCTCAGATGGATGGTGCCATCCTTGTAGTAGCAGCAACCGACGGTCCTATGCCTCAGACCAAGGAGCACGTGCTTCTTGCTCGTCAGGTTGGTGTTCCTTACATCGTTGTTGCTCTAAACAAGAGCGACATGGTTGCAGACGCAGAAATCCTAGACCTCGTTGAGATGGAAGTTCGTGAACTTCTAAGCAAGTACGAGTTCCCTGGCGACGACGCTCCTGTTGTTAAGGTTTCGGCTCTAAAGGCTCTTGAAGGCGACGCCACCTGGGGTCAGACCGTTCTAGACCTAATGGACGCTTGCGACGAGAACATCCCAGAGCCTCAGCGCGACCTAGACAAGCCATTCCTAATGCCTGTTGAAGACGTCTTCACCATCACTGGTCGTGGAACCGTTATCACCGGCAAGATCGAGCGTGGCCAGATCAAGGTTAACGACGAAGTTGAAATCGTTGGTATCCGCGACAAGCAGAAGACCACCGTTACCGGTATCGAAATGTTCCGCAAGCTACTCGACTACGCAGAAGCTGGTGAGAACGTAGGTCTACTACTTCGTGGAACCAAGCGTGAAGACGTTGAGCGTGGTCAGGTTGTTGTTAAGCCTGGTTCGATCACCCCTCACACCAACTTTGACGCAAACGTCTACATCCTTTCAAAGGATGAGGGTGGCCGTCACAACCCGTTCTACGCGAACTACCGCCCACAGTTCTACTTCCGTACCACTGACGTAACCGGTGTTATCACCCTGCCAGCAGGTACTGAAATGGTTATGCCTGGCGACACCACCGAAATGTCGGTTGAGCTAATTCAGGCAATCGCCATGGAAGAGGGTCTACGTTTCGCTATCCGTGAGGGTGGCCGCACCGTTGGTGCTGGTACCGTTACCAAGATCAGCAAGTAGTTCTTAGAAACCACTAAAGAACCCCAGGCCTTCGGGTCTGGGGTTCTTTGTTTTCCTCTAAGGATTTGATTTGACGATGAATCCGGTCCAGCCGGCAACGCCTTCATATGGAGTTACCTGAATCCCCTCTATCCATACACCGGTTTCCCAAGCCTCAGGGGCGGGCTGTCCAGCTTGAGGATCGGGATCTTTATAGAAGAAATCAGGGCCCATCAGGTATAGAACGTCATTGCGCTTTTCTGCCCACTCGTCAAAAGTTACTGGGCGTCCATCAATCGTGGTCGCTTTATTTGTGCAAGCACGGCAAACAATAATGTTGCCACGTGCACCTAAGTGGCTACAAATTATCCCGCAGACCCCACAGGGTTTCATTCTTTCGTCCATGTTGATGAATTTACATACGAACTAAGACATTTTCGGATAGAAAGTTATCCGAACTTAATTTGCATTGCGGGGGATAACCCCCGTAAACTAAAAAGGTTCTTTGTGACGTCGCGCTATCTTGCGTGAACCACCTCAGACGCAGTGAACAGTGAAAGCTGGTCCGGTCGAGGCACGAACA
>JBEBAN010000015.1:0-19614 GCA_041158865.1 Actinomycetota bacterium | reverse complement strand
AGACAAACTTCGGAGTCTTGAGCCACGAAATCTTTGCCTCATGTTTTTGAGTTGGCTTACTCAGGCGCTGTTCGTCACGGTTCATCAACTGGGTGTTCAGAGCGAGATGGATACAGAAACCGATCGCTGCTAAAACTCCAATGTGAATCGCCAGTGGAACATAGGCAGCCAAGAGACCAGAAACCAGGGAAGTCACACCAACGCCGAGAGACCAGGCTCCATGAACTCCGCCAATGATTACTCGCTTGAGGCGGTGTTGAACCATCAGCGCCTGCTCGTTTGCGGCGTTGTTGAAGAGACTGAAGATGAAAGCCGACGAAAGAATTAGGAAGAAGTAGACCACGTAGTTGGTGATGATTGGCAAGAGGCCGGCGATCACCGTAGAAGTCAGAGTGCCGAACAGAACGACTCGAGTGGTTCCAAGTCTTTCGATGATTCGAGATGCGAAAAGCAGCGAGAGGATAGAGCCGATTCCAGAGAAGCCAGTGATGGTGCCCCAGAGTGCCAGGTTGTTCGATAGTCCGAGATTCTCGATGATTTCCGGGATACGAACGATGATTGCGGTGACAACCATTGACTGCACGAAGAAGGTTGCTACTAGAACCAAGCGAACACGTTCGGCACGTTCCTTGGAGATTTTGTTTGCCGCCATTAGTTGGTTCTATCTACTACCGCGTTTGCGAAAGTGACCAGAGCGTTCTTCACCGAGCCTTCAGGAAGAACATCGATTGCGGAGATTGCTTTGGCCGCCCAAGCGCGCGCTTCTGCCTCAGCTTTGGCAGTAACCTCGTGTTCGCGAAGTTTGGCAACTACGCTGTTTAGTGCTTCCTCGGTGGAGAGGTCGCCGTCGATTTCATCAACCAGAGCCTGGGCGCTGGCATCGGTCTTAGCTTGCTCTCTGAGGAGAAGAACAGGCAGGGTTGGAACGCCCGCACGAAGGTCGGTACCAGGAGTCTTACCGCTCTTGCCCGCTTCGGCGATGTCGATGACGTCGTCGATGAGCTGGAAGGCAACACCAATGGCCTCACCAAACTCCACAAGTGCAGGCTCGTATTTGCGATCGCCGCCTGCGATGAGCAGACCGATCTGAGCCGAAGCAGCAATAAGCGAACCGGTCTTATCAGCCATCACCTGGATGTAGTGGGCCTTAGGGTCCTCATGTGGCTGCGGACCTACCGTCTCGTGCATCTGCCCGAGGCAAAGACGCTCGAAGGTGACCGACTGAAGTCTGATGATTTCCTCGCCGAGGCCGGAAGCCAACTTCGAGGCGCGGGCGAAGAGCAGGTCGCCGGTGAGGATGGCGATATTGTTGCCCCAAACCTGGTGGGCGGTTGGAACACCGCGACGGGTTGGAGCTTCGTCCATAACGTCATCGTGGTACAGGGTAGCTAGGTGGGTGAGCTCAACCACAACAGCGGCGTCAAAGACCTCTTGCTTGGTTGCATCGCCGAGCTCGGCAGCAAGCATGACCAACACCGGACGAACGCGCTTACCACCGGCGTTTACCAGGTGGGCGGCGGCTTCCTTGACCACAGGGTCAGCGTGAGTGGTTGCTTCAATCAGACCAGCTTCAACCTTCTCAAGACCGCTCTCGAGCTTCTTGATAAGGGTTACGTCAGTCAACTTACGTAGTTGCTTCGGAAGTTGGATCTTCATTACTTAGCCGCCTTGAAACCGGTGTGGATGGCGACCACGCCAAAGATTAGATTTTTGTAATTCACGTTTTCGAAGCCGGCTGCCTGTAGCTGCTTGGCTAAGCCTTCCTGAGATGGCCAAGCCACGATTGACTCGGCAAGGTAACTGTAAGCCTCAGGGGTTTTGCTGGCGAAGCCAGAAAGCTTTGGCAACAGCTTGGTCAGGTAGAAACCATAGATTTGCTTGAAGAACGGCAGGGTTACTTTGCTGAATTCACAGATGACCACGCGACCACCAGGCTTCACCACACGGAACATTTCCGAAAGAGCCTTGGGAACATCGACGACGTTGCGAAGACCGAACGAAATGGTAACCGCATCGACGCTAGCCTTTTCGAACGGAAGCTTGGTGGCATCGGCAAAACGGAAGTCGAGTTCTGGGTGGCGCTTGCGTCCTTCGGCCAGCATTCCTTCCGAGAAGTCGGTCGCAATCACGTTAACGCCTGGCCTTGCGAAGGCAATCGAAGACGAACCGGTTCCGGCTGCGAGGTCGAGGATGGTTTGACCACTGCGAGGGTCAACTGCCTTGGCAACAAGACCACGCCAGCGACGAGTCATGCCTAAGGAAAGGAGGTCATTGGTTAGGTCGTAGGTTGGAGCAACCTCATCAAACATGGCTGCAACTTCTGCAGGTTTTTTATCGAGATTGGCTTTGCTCACCAATTCAGTTTAGTTGTCGTAGAAGTAGTCTGACTTGCCCGATTTGCGAAGACGGTAACTTCTAACCGCCGTGGTGGCTCCAAGGCCAAGAGCTGATAGGGCCATTAGGCCAATTCCGAGGTATGCGGTGTCCATAAATCGATCGGCTGGAGTCTGAGTTGTTACCCGCACCTGCTCGATGGCTACCGGCTGAGAGCGCTTCAGGTTCACGCTCTCGAGGCTTTTGGCGGCTTCGGTGTCTTCAACTCCCACAACCACGAAGTCATTAGCATCCATGCCGTTGATGCTGGACGTCCCTGCGACTCCAGCGGTGGTGTCGTCATCATCATCGGTACTGTTACCAGGAGTCGGAACAACGCTCGTGCTACCTGGCTTTGGCTTGTGGTGTTCGTGCTTTTTGCCAGGGACTACGAACACTGGAGGAATCCACCCCTTCTTGTGGTCATCGTCGTCGTCGTCCTCGTCATCGTCGCCATCATCTTCGTCCTCGTGGTCGTCCGAGTCTTCCTGGTGAATCTGCACGTTGCTTGGGTAAACCGGTGGCTGGTTCTCATCATCGGCCAGAGCTGCGACGGGTGCGCCTAGAAGAGTAAGTAGGACCACACCTGCGAGCGAGATGGATAGCTTCTTGTTCACGGCACACCTCCTAACCAATAGACTCAAAGTTGCCCTAGAAACAAATCTAGGTTGACACCGTTAGACACCAAAGCGGATTGAGCAACTTCACAGAAAAGACTCAGAGAAGGGAATTGGTTTGACCCGAGTAGTCAGCACACCACTTCCCGAGGCGCTAGGTAAAACTCTGCTCGAACTGGTACCCAAAGACGGTTCGGTGTTCGTGCGCGGAGACCAGGGATTGGTCGGTTGGGGCGAGGCCAAGCGCTTTACCGCCAAAGGCCCGAACCGCATTGCCGAACTAGCTGAAGCCTGGAAAACTTACTCCGCTGAGCTCGAGGTTGTAGACGAGGTTCGAGTTTCCGGAACCGGACCTGTTGCATTTGGAACCATTGCCTTCGCCGACGATTCCGGGGTCGAGAGCGTGCTGGTAATGCCACGCGTGGTGATTGGCCGCCGTGACGATCGCTTCTGGATTACCAGCGTTGATGACGCCAAACTGGATGCCGCAACCCTGTGGGAATCCAGCGGCGCCACCGAGCTTCACGCAGGTTCCCTAGGTCGAGACGGATTCGTCTCCCTGGTTGACCAGGCTGTTGCCAAGATCCAGGCGGGCGAGCTGGAGAAGGTAGTTCTGGCTCGCGACCTGATTGCATCCGTTGCACCAGACTTCGACATTCGCCCAGCCCTTGGTCGTCTTGGCAAGCGCTTCCCTAGCTGTTGGATTTACAGTGTGGACGGCATGTTTGGTGCTTCGCCAGAACTACTGGTCCGTGTGTCGCACGGGCAGGTTTCGGCCAGGGTTTTGGCGGGTACCGCTGCTCGGGGCACCGACCCTGTGGTTGACCAGGCTATTTCGAAGGGTTTGGCCGAGTCTCACAAAAACGTAGCCGAACACGGCTTTGCAGTACAGTCACTGGTTTCCGCCCTTGAGCCTTACTGCGACCACGTGGACGCAGATACCGAGCCGTTCAGCCTTTCCCTGCCGAACCTCTGGCACCTGGCCAGCGATGTTCACGGAGTGCTCAAATCTTCTGCATCGTCGCTGGATTTGGCGAGCGCCCTGCACCCAACCGCTGCGGTTGCTGGAACTCCTCGAGCTGCTGCCCAGAAGTTGATTTCCGAACTCGAGCCGTTTGACCGCGGACGTTATGCCGGCCCGGTTGGATGGATCGGTGCCGACGGCGATGGCGAGTGGGTCATCGCGCTTCGCGGAGCACAGCTATCGGATGGCGTGATTCACGCCTTTGCTGGTTGCGGCATTGTTGCCGAATCGGATGGCGAATCAGAGTTGGTTGAGACCGATCTCAAGTTCTCGGCCATCCTTGGCGCTTTAGCCTAGGCGAATCTCAATCAGTACCTGGCCGCGGGTTTGAAGTGCTGCTTGCAACTCAACCTCGGTGTGAACCGGGATGTGGAGCCAGCCGTAGGCAACCGCAAGCGTTGCGATGTTGACCGACTGCGGAGTCTTGAATAGTCGCTCGAAACTCTCTTTGGAGAGAACCTGTGCCGGTTCCAGCTTCTCGAAGATGGTGCCACCGTGATCGTTCACCACAACCAGTTGCACATCGAGAATTCCGTCGCGTTCGTCGAGGGCCAGCGACCCGGCATCGTGAAGCAGAGTGAGGTCTCCGAGTAGAGCTCTGGTCTGAGCGCGAGTTGCGATTGCGATTCCCATTGCGGTGGCAACCGTGCCGTCGATCCCAGCTAGGCCGCGGTTGGCAAACACGTTCAGGTTGGCACTCGGTGCGTGAAGTTCGGCTTCGCGGATCATGCGCGAGGCGCCGAGCAGTAGGTTGTCGCCAGGTTCCGTGGCAGCCCAAACCTGTTCCACGATTTCGCGTCGAGTGAGTTTTTCATTTACCGGGGTGCTTAGGCGAAGCTTCTGGTCGGCAATGCGCCAGCTCTCCAACCATTCGCCTTCAACATCGGTGTCGAAGGTTACGTCGTCAACAAACATGGACGCTCGGTGTGAAACGTCGAACAGACCCATCTGGCGAGAGCGCACCACGACCACCTCGATGTTTTCGTTGAAGAACAAGCGCATCACGCTGCGGGTCAAAGTTGGCTTACCGAAGACGATGACCCTGCCGATTCGATCCTTGAGCCCGGCATCGGCTAGTAGCAGCGGATACCCGAGGATTGCGTTCTCGCCAAAGCGAGCACCGCTTGATGGCTCGGCAAAGATTGGTAGGCCGTAGGCTTCCGCCAGTTCAACCGCAGACTCCCCCGCTCCGGCACCGGCAACCACAACCGTAGGTACTGAGCCATCGAGGATTGCGAACTCCAGTTCGCGTTCGACTTCAACGCCCATCGGTACATCAACGGTTAGTTCGGCCGCGGTTGGAGTGGCTGCCGAGAGCGGCTCTCGGAAGGCAAGGTTCAACTGAACCGGACCCGGGCGAGTGCCGCCGAGACCGAGTGAGGCTCGAATCGCGGTGGAAACCAGCTGGGGGATTTCGGAAACGCCGTTGTCATCTTCGGTTGGCGCCTCGACATCGAAGACCACATGCACGGCGTCGTCGAAGAGGCCAACCTGCTTGGTGGTTTGGTTGGCTCCAACATCACGCAGTTCGTGCGGACGGTCAGCCGTGAGCAAAATCAGTGGAACTCCTGAGTGGTGAGCCTCGAGCACTGCCGGGTGCAGGTTCGCCACCGCGGTTCCGGAAGTTGTAATGATCAGGGTTGGCTTGCCACTGGCCAGCGAAGAGCCAAGCGCCGTGAAAGCCAGCGAGCGTTCGTCCAGGCGAACGAAGAGGTCTGCCTTGTCGGCGTCTGCCAGCTGGCCGGCAGCAATGGCAAGTGCCTGCGAACGTGCACCTGGAGCTAGGAAGATCTGGTCAACTCCAGCGCCGGCGAAGGCTGCCAGCAGGTGAGAAGCGAACTCCTGTGCGGGTGAAGACTTACTCATCGGTGTCGTCGTTCTGTTCCTTCTCGATGCTTTCGCGAAGCTTCCTCAAGAACTCTGGGTCGTCATCCGGGGCTAGGTTACGGCTACGCTTTTCACCGGTGCCACCGACCGGGCGTCCGATGGCGAAATAGAGAACCGCACCAATTAGCGGAACGAACAGGATGAGCAGGAGCCAAGAGACCTTGCCCAGCACGCGCATTTCTTTGCCAGGGGTCGCTGCAGCGTAGACGGTGGCGAAAACGGTGACGACCACCCAAATGATTGCTGCCAGGTAAAGGAAACGCATAACACCAGCCTATTAGCACGCCTAGACTTTAAAACATGAAGAATCCACTGATCGCTTATTCGCTCGCTCGCCTAGGAGTATTCGCGGCAATTTTGGCTCTGTTCTTGATCCTGCAGTTCCCTTGGCTCTGGGCAACCCTGTTCGCGGCAATGCTTTCGTTTGCGTTCTCACTGATCTTCTTGCGCAAACAGCGCGAGGCCAGCAGCGCGATAATCTACGACGCCGTGCACAAGCCTAAAAAGACCGTGGACGAAGAGGCAGAAGACTAAGCGATTTTCGCTAGTCCCAGCATGAGCAGAGCGCCAAACAGGAGTGCGCTGTAGCTGGTTAACTTCAAAGCCAGGATGTTCTCGGCCGGAGTCTTGGCGGTAATCGCGATTAAGGTTACCGGCGCGAGAAGCAAAATCACTGCGAGCGGGAAAGCGAATGCGGCCGGCAGATTCAAGAGTGCGTAGCCGAAGTTCATAACCAGCGGTAGCCAAATCATGGCCACGAACAACACCTTTGCAGGGGTCTTACCGATTCGTACGGCCAGAGTTTTCTTACCAGCAGGAATGTCGGTTTCGATGTCGCGGATGTTGTTGATCATCAAAACTGCGGACGCATAGAGCCCAACGCCAACGGCAGCCGGAGCGGTAACCAGAATAACCTCGACGGTTTCGAACAACTTTGGATACTGAACATAGACAGTTCCGAAGACTGCAACCAGCCCAAAGAAAACGAATACAACAAGCTCACCGAGACCGGCATAGCCGTATGGGTGCTTGCCTCCGGTGTAGTACCAGGCGGCAACCACCGCGAGCGCACCAACCGCAAGTAGCCACCACTGCGCAGAGATAACGATGACGAGGACGCCGGCGAGCGCACCTAGCCCAAGCGAAATCATGGCAGCACGCTTCACGATTTCGGCAGGAACCGCCTTTGATGCGGTGAGGCGGGCAGGGCCAACTCGGTAGTCGTCGGTGCCACGGATGCCGTCCGAGTAGTCGTTCGCAAAGTTCACGCCGATCTGAAGTAACAGGGCAACAGCGAGGCAGAGCAAGGTCAGGGTCCAGTTGAATGCCTGCAGTGCGATGGTCACGCCAGAGGCAGCCAGGATTGGGGCAACCGCTAGCGGCAGGGTGCGAAGACGAGCACCGCCGACCCACAGCTTCAGGCTGGATGGTTTACTTTTTGCCAAAGTCTTCTCCAAATTGGTTGGCCAGAACGGTCAGGAACTGGAGGTCTGGTTTCCCCGAAGGTAGCTTCGGAATAGATTCGGTCACACGCCAAACACCAGACTTTGCCACGATACCAAGAGTGAGAGCAGATCGGGTGGCATCGATTGGAAGCCCATCTCGCATGACCACCCAGCAGATAAAGCCCTGACCGAACTTGTCGTTCTCGGTTGGTACGGCAACCGCTTCAACCACACCGTGCTGGGAGTGAGTCCAGGCTTCAACTGCCTCGAGCGAGAGCTTCATGCCACCGGAGATGATCACGCGGTCAGCGCGACCTCGCACGCGGAGACGTTCGCCGTCCCAGTCGCCTACGTCCCCGGTAATGAACGGGCGCTGCACATTCTCAGCCAGCATCGGCCCATCGAGCACGATTCGTCCGTCGGTGAGCACCGACACCACAACGCCATCCAGCGGCTTGCCGTCATAGACGCAACCACCACAGGTCTCGGCCATTCCGTAGGTGACCACAACATTCACATCGAGGTCGCGTAGCGCCTGAATCGTGGACACCTTGGGAGCCTGTCCGCCGATCAGCACGGCGTCGAATCGTCGCAGTTTGTCTAACAGGTAGGAGTCATTCGGAATCGCAGCCAGCAAGCGATCCGCCTGAGTTGGAACCAGCGAGGTGTAGCGGCGCTCCCCGGTCATCATGCCAGCCGAGCGGGCAAAACTTTCAGCCGTGAACGGCACCGTGGTGTTCATGATGATCGGCTGTTGGTCGGCAACTAAAGAGCGCAGCAGAACCTGAGCGCCGGCGATAAAGGTGATTGGCAATGCAAGTAGCCACTGACCGTGACCTCCGAGGCGATTAGCAGTTGCCTTGACCGATGCCATCAGTGCCTCAGGTGAAAGCTCGATCAGTTTCGGGGTGCCGGTCGAGCCGGAAGATTCGATTAACAGTGAGCGCTTGCCGTCAACCACATCACCAAGAGCAAGTAGCGCAGAAACCACGTCGAGCGATGGATCGATCTTCAGTGGTTCCATGATTTAGAAGTGCCAGGGGAAGGCTGACCAGTTAGGTTCGCGGCGCTCTAGGAAGGCGTCTCGGCCCTCCACCGCTTCGTCGGTGCCGTAGGCAAGGCGGGTGGCCTCACCGGCAAAAAGCTGCTGACCAACCAGGCCGTCGTCAACCGCGTTGAACGCGTACTTGAGCATGCGGATCGACTGCGGGCTTTGAGCAAGGATGCGCTTCGCCCACTCGACACCGGTGGTCTCAAGCTCTGCGTGAGGCACAACCGCGTTTACCACACCCATCTCGTAGGCACGCTGGGCATCGTAGGTGTCGGCTAGGAAGAAGATTTCGCGGGCAAACTTCTGACCAACCTGTTTGGCAAGGTAGGCGCTACCGAAACCGCCGTCGAACGAGCCAACCGTGGCATCGGTCTGCTTGAACATCGCGTGCTCGCGGCTGGCGATGCTGAGGTCGGCGATCACGTTTAGCGAGTGACCTCCGCCGGCTGCCCAACCAGGAACCAGTGCGATAACAACCTTTGGCATGAAACGAATTAGGCGCTGAACTTCAAGAATGTGTAGGCGACCAGTGCTGGCCGAACCATCGGCGTACTGGTAGCCGTCGCGGCCTCGAACCTTCTGGTCGCCGCCTGAACAAAACGCCCAGCCGCCATCTTTTGGTGAAGGGCCATTGCCGGTGAGCAGCACAACGCCGACCTGCGAATCCTCGGCGGCGTGAAGCATGACTCGGTTGAGTTCGTCCACGGTCTGCGGACGGAAAGCGTTGCGCAACTCAGGGCGGTTGAAAGCAACACGAACCGCACCCAGCTCCACGTGTCGGTGGTAGGTGATGTCTTGGAGCGAATCGAAACCGGCGACCTCGCGCCAAGCGCTCGCGTCGAAGATTTCGGAAACCTGATTTGCCATGCTCCTAGACTAACAATGTGGCTGTAACCCCAACACTTGAAAATCTGCTCGAGACCGCTCGAGTGGTCAGTGTTCCCATGCGCACGGCCTTCCGCGGGATAACCCAACGCGAGGCACTGTTATTCGAGGGCGAGAACGGCTGGGCCGAATGGTCTCCGTTCGTTGAATACGAGGACGACGAAGCCCGCACCTGGCTGGCTGCCGCCCTGGATCAGGGATTCGGTCCAAAGCGTGAAATCGGTACGGTCAACATCAATGCCACTCTCCCAGCCGTGGACGGCGAAGCCATTGCCGCTGTGCTCTCTCGTTTCGGTTCGTTCGACACAGTGAAGATCAAGGTCGCGGAAGCCGGTCAGAGCATCGAACAGGATTTAGCTCGCGTGGCTGCGGTTCGCACTCTTTACCCAGAGGCACAAATCCGCTTGGACGCCAACGGCGGTTACTCGGTTACCGAGGCTCTGCGGGTTGCAGAACTCGCTGGCGAACTCGACTACCTGGAGCAACCGTGCAGAACGATTGGGGAGTTAGCCGAACTTCGAGTGAAACTAGCGGGAGTCACACGTATCGCCGCCGACGAATCGGTGCGAAAGGTCGAAGACCCGATGGCCGTGGTTTATGCCGGCGCTGCCGACGTCCTAGTTTTGAAAGCCCAGCCACTCGGCGGGGTCACTCGAGCACTGGCAATCGCATCAGAGTGCGGGCTACCGGTCACGGTATCTAGCGCACTCGAAACGCAAGTTGGTTTGAATGCTGGCCTTGCCTTCGCAACCGCTCTTGGCGGAGACACCGCTCACGGTCTTGGCACACTAAGCCTGTTCGAAGACGTAGATGTGTTTAGTAAGGAAGCTTTGGCAAGCGAAGAGCGTCGCGAATGGTGGTTGGCGAGACTTCGTCGCTGTTTTATTTAAGTCCGGAGTAAACGTGAAGCCCCTTGAAGAAGAGATTCACGATCGTGAAGTTGAATAGGATCGCCGCGAAGCCGACTAGAGATAGCCAGGCCGCACGAACGCCGTTCCAACCCCGAGTTGCGGTTGCGTGCAGGTAACCGGCGTAAATGGTCCAGATGATGAAGGTCCAGACTTCTTTGGTGTCCCAGCCCCAGAATCGGTGCCACGCACGCTCGGCCCAAATGGCACCGGCAACAAGGGTGAAGGTCCAGAGAATGAACCCGATCACGTTGAAGCGGTAGGAAAGCGATTCCAACTTTTTTGATTCAGGAAAGACGCTGAGCACGCGCTTGGCGAGCACGGCAATCGGAAGCTTCGACTTCTCAAGCCAACCCCAGCTGCGCAGGATGTAGGCAACCGCGAGCGCTGCCGCAATGTTGAAGAATGCGGTAGCAAGCACGGCTACGGTTACGTGGATTACCAACCAATAACTCTGGAGAGCCGGCATCAGGGTTTTCACCTGCACGTAGAAGAGAGTGGTCGCGGCGCCTAGTACCAACAGGGCGAAGCTGGAAACTAGGACGGCGATGACGCGAATTTCCTTCACGAACCAGGCGCATAGGAAGATCGCCACGACGACGAATGAACCCGAGATCGAGAACTCGTACATGTTTGCCCAAGGCACGCGTGAAGCCGCGATGCCGCGCATGACCACCCCGGAGCCGTGACCCAAGGCACCAAGAATCATGATGATTAGGGCCGAACGCTCTAGCCTCGCGGCGGTTGCCTTCATCTTCTTCGAAGTCGAAGAAAGGCGAGAAAGTTGCCAAACGAAGGTCAGGAAGGCCACGGTGTAGAGAGCCATCGCAACGTAAATTGCGTAGACACCCGCACGGTCAAGGGCTGGATTTAGGAGTACGTCTGTCATTTTTTACCTACTTTTATAACCGCAGCCAAGTCTTCCAAAATTCCAGATAATTTAGGATCGTCGGTCTTCGACATTCCGGCCAGTTCCAACCCGTCCTTGCCTAGCTTCACAAACACACGACGACGAGGAACCAACAGGCCTGCGAATAGTCCACTAAAACCGAGAATCGTGAACAGCAGCACCCAGATTTGCGCTGGGTTGTAGTCGATGTCTAGCGAGGCGAATCGCTTTAGCCCATCCCAAGTCACGGTTCCGAGATTGTTTGGAAGCGCCACGGTTTCACCGATTTTGTCTAGGACGATCGCCTTGGTGCCGGACTTACCACCGGCGACCTGCTTGAGACCGTGAACCTGAAGTTCGAAGGCGTTCGAAGGGATACCACTGTCTAGGCCAAGGTTTCCAATGTAGACGTTCATAGAAACGATCGGATCGATCGGGGCTGGGTAACTCGAGGTCAGTGCACCGGTCTTCAGAGTTGCCGCGGTTGGGTAGAAGAACGACAGCACGCCGAACTGGTTCGGCTTGGCGTCAGGAAGTTTGATCACACCGAGCGAGGTGTAGTTGGCGTCCTGCGGCATGTAGATGACCGGCCCGGAGAACGAAACGTTTCCGTCCTGGTCGCGGAAGGTCAGTACTGGAGCGTAACCGTTTCCGGTCAGGTAAACATTTGCGCCAGGAGCCTCGAGTGGATAGTTCACGCGAATCTCACTCTGCTCAGGCTCAGATTTCGGGGTCTCCTTGGTGGAAACGGTGGCGATGAAGTCGAGCGGGGTGCCGATGTTGGTTCGGTTGCGAAGGTCGAAGATCGCCTCGAACTTATCTAGCTTCATGCTGAAAGGCTTTAGCGACTTGGAGTCGAACCAGGCACCCGGTGAGAAAGAGTCGTAACCGGCAAGGTTGTTGACGAAGGTGTCGCCCTCAACCAGCACGCGCTGACCGCTAAAGCTGGTCGCGCCACCGATTGCAACCGAAACTAGTACGCCGAGCAGTGAAACGTGGAACAGCAGATTACCGGTCTCGCGAACGTAACCCTTCTCCGCGCTGATGCCGCTCTTGGTGACCTTTACGCGGAAACGCTTACGGCGAAGTTCTTCGGCGATCTTCTCCAGAGCAGCGGCAGACTTCGCAGCCTTCTTCAGGTAGAACGGGAAGCGCGAAAGCGAACGAGGCAGGTCGATCGGCTCTGAACGAAGATTCTCCCAGTGGTGTTGGATTCGTGGGATCACACAACCGATTAGCGAGATGAACAGCAGAATGTAGATCGCCGAGAACCAAGACGAAGTGTAGACATCAAACAGCTGGAACTTATCAAGCCAAGGAGCCAACTCAACGTTTTGCTGGAAGTAGGTGGTGACACCGTTCGGGTCGGCCGAGCGCTGAGGCAGCAGAGAACCTGGGATTGCCGCAACCGCAAGCAAGAGCAGCAGCAATAGCGCGGTGCGCATGCTTGTGACCTGAGACCAGATCCAGCGCAGCCAACCGGCCGGGCCTAGCTTTGGTGAGCGAATCTCATCACCCTGAGGAACATTAGATTGCAGGGACAAAACCGACAGTCACCTCCTGCAGGCTGCTCATCAGCGAGCGCCAAAGACCGGTTGCCATAAGCACACCGAGAACGATTAGCAGGCTGCCACCAATCAGGTTGAAGGTGCGGATGTGCTTCTTCACGAACGCAACCGACTTCGCAGCCCAATTAACTCCGGACGCCAAAAGAATAAACGGCAGACCGATACCGAGAGTGAACGCGATGGCAAGCGAAAGACCTCGATAGACACTGGCCTGATCCATGGCCAGCTGCAGAACCACGGACAGGGTCGGGCCGATACAAGGGGTCCAACCAAAGCCAAATGCGAGACCGAGTAGTGGAGCACTCCAGAGACCAAGGTTTGGCGAGACCTGGAAGCGTGCGGTTCCCTGTAGGAATCCAAACTGACCAATCATGACCAGACCGAGCAGAACAATCAGCACACCGAAAACCTGCTGCAACCAGCCGAGACTTGCCACCGAAATACCGAGCCAGCCTGCGAATGCGCCGAGTGCCACAAACACCACGCCGAAGCCGAGCACGAACAGGACCGAGCCCCAAACCACACGAGACTTCTCCGAAGCAAAGCCACCGACGAAAGCGAGGTAACCAGGAACCAGCGGAAGGATGCAAGGCGAGAGGAACGAAACAAGACCAGCCAAGAGCGCGATTGGCAGAGCCGCCAAGAGCGAACCGTCCAAGATGATCTGACCCATGTTTATTTACCCAGGGCTGTATCGATCAGAGTGCGAAGAGTCTTTGGCTCAAACCGACCCAATACTCGAGCGGTGACTTCACCATTGGCGTTTAGCACCAAGGTGGTTGGAACCGCGGACGGGGAAACCACGCCGGTGTATGACTGCACGACAGTACCAGATTCGTTGTCCATCACCGAAGGGAAGTTCATCTTGTGAGTGCGAGCGAATGCAAGTGCGGTAGCCGCGGTGTCGCGAACATTCACGCCGACCACGTAGACGCCATCTCCCTCGTAGTCTCTGGCGATGTCGACCAAGTCACCAACCTCGGCACGGCAAGGGGCACAGCCCGCATACCAGAAGTTCAAAACCGTGACGTGGCCCATTAGCCCGTCTGAGGAAAGTGTCTGGCCGTCCGAGGTAACCGAAGTCCAACCTTCGGAAACAAACTTCTCGCCCTGGAACTCGGTAACCGATCCGTCACCCGAAATGTACATTTTGTTATCACCGGCACGGAACTGGTCGGCCAGGGTGTCACTTGAGCATCCGGAAAGTGTAGACATCATTCCCATGGCCAGGAAGGCCACGATGACCAACATCGCTACATACTTTCTCAAACCGCACCTCGATCCACTCGTTCAAGCTCCGCAGCTGGGTCAACATAGCCAACCTCGCGGAATTTTCCGTCGACGAAATCAAAACTTGTAATGGAAGACAGGGCGCAGCGACGCTTGGCCGGGTTGTGAGCAATCTTCTGCCCAGACAGATGAAGGTGCATTGCCCAAATTGGCAGCTGGTGAGTGACGATCGCAACCTCGCCGGATTCCACCGAGTTCGCGGCCTCGGTCATGGCTTCGGTCATGCGAGCCACCACCTCGACGTAAGGCTCGCCCCAAGATGGTTGCATTGGGTTACGCAAGTGGAAGATCAGGTGCGGGCGAAGTGCGATGGTCTTAGCCGAAACCTTGCGGCCCTCGAAGAAGTTATATGGCTCGATTACTCGCTGGTCGAGATCTGGGGTCAAGCCAAAGATTTGCGCTATCGGAGCAGCCGATTCCTGCGTGCGAGTTAGCGGGGAAGTCACCAGCTTCACCAGCGGAACACCGGAAGACTTGAGGCTATTGGCTGCCGAACGAGCCATAGCGTGGCCGGTTTCGCTGAGGTGGAAGTGAGGCAACCTGCCATAGAGAACGCCACCGGGGTTATGAACCTCACCATGGCGAACCAGGTGAACACGGGTGGCAGGCATAAGGCTATTCTACCCTCCGCTAAACTTGTGAGTTCAGGGCAATCAGCCCACTCACAGCAACAAACAAGGCTAGGAAGAAATGCGCGAACGCACACTCGTCAAGGACCTCGCAGCACGCACCGACGGACCGGTCACCATCGGTGGTTGGGTCGAAAAACTGCGCGATCAGAAGCGCATCCAGTTCATCATCGTCCGCGATGAGTCTGGCGACGTTCAGGTCACCTACCCACGCCCAGTTGTGAACGAAGAGCCAGACCTAGACGACAAGCTTGCGAACACCATCTCCGGTCTGACCAACGGCTCGTTCGTTTGGATCACCGGTGAGCTAGTCCACGACGAGCGAGTAAAGCTTGGCGGCCTAGAGATCAAGCTTCAGAACCTAGAAATCGTGACCCTGGCCGACCCAGAGACCCCGATTGCCGATGACACCAGCATTGACAAGCGTCTCGACTGGCGTTTCCTAGACCTCCGCAGAAGTGAGATGAACCTCGTCTTCCGCGTGCAGACCACCATCGAGCACGCTTGGCGCACCTGGTGGTACGAGAACGACTTCATCGAAGTTCACTCGCCAAAGCTAATGTCGAGCCCTTCGGAATCTAACGCCGAGCTTTTCAAGCTCGAGTACTTCGAAACCCACGCCTACCTCGCCCAGAGCCCCCAGTTCTTCAAGCAGATGGCGATGATGTCCGGTTTCGGTCGCATGTTCGAGATCGGCCCAGTATTCCGCGCCGACCCTTCGTTCACCTCCCGTCACGCAACCGAGTTCATCTCGGTTGACATGGAGGTCTCATGGATCGACAGCCACGAAGACATCATGCAAATGCACGAACAGCTCATGGTTGCCGCTCTCACTGCTGTCAAGGAAAAGCACGGTGAAGAGATCAAGCGCCTATTCGACGTTGACGTCGTGGTTCCAACCGTTCCATTCCCGCGCATCCCACTAGCCGAGGCTATCGAGATCGTGAAGGAACGCGGTCACGAGATTGTTCGCGGCGGAGACATGGACCCAGAGGGTGAGCGTCAGATTGCTGCACACGTTGCTGAGAAGTACGGTCACGAGTTCGTATTCCTAACCGATTACCCTTCGACCGTGCGCCCGTTCTATCACATGCGTCACGCCGAGAACCAGGACCTCACCAACAGCTATGACCTAATCTGGCGTGGTGTTGAGATCACCACCGGTGCTCAGCGCGAACACCGCATCGACGTACTAACCGAGCAGGCTAGATCTAAGGGGCTAGAGCCAGAGGGCTTGAAGTCTTACCTAGACTTCTTCCGCTATGGGGCCCCAGCCCACGGTGGTTTCGGTATGGGTCTGATTCGCGTTCTGATGTTGCTGCTTCACCAGCCAAACATCCGCGAGGTTGGCTACCTGTTCCGTGGCCCGAACCGCCTAGAACCGTAAAAAGTCTTTAGACCAGTTTTTGTAACTCTGCCCGCAGACGGTCAGGGTCGATTCGCCAATAGTTGTGCACCTTGCCATTGATAAGTAGCACCGGGATTTCTTCGGAATAGCGAGCGAAGAGGGCTTCGTCGTCCAGGATGTTTTTCTTGTCAACTGGAATTTCGGTGTCGAATTCACTCAGGACGCCATCGATTACCGCCTGAGCGTCGTCGCAGAGGTGGCAGCCAGGCTTGCCGATCAGGGTTAGTTGAATTTCCGTAGACACATAAACATCCTAGGTCTGTGCCTAAACTTGTTCAGTGTCCAAACCAGCGAAGCCAGAAAAGATTGAAGCCGCGTTCTTCGATCTAGACAACACGCTCTTGCGTGGAGCTTCGTCGTTCCTTTTTGCCAAGGCCGCCTTCGAGCGCAACTTCATTAAGCGTCGCGAACTCTGGCGCTTTGCTTGGCAACAGCTCAAGTTCATCACTCGCGGCGAGAGCGCCAAGATGCTCGCTCACATCGAAGACCGAGCCCTTTCGCTCGTGGTCGGCCACAATGCCGCCGAAATGGAATCGATGGTTGGCATCACCTGGAACGATTACGTCAAGGCGAAAATGTGGCCGGAGACTGTGCGCATCGCGCAGGAACACATCAGCCAAGGTCGCGAGGTTTGGATCGTCACCGCGGCCCCGGTGCAGATGGGTCAATACATCGCCAAGGAACTTGGACTCACCGGAGCGCTCGGCACTGTGCTTGAGGTCAAGGACGGCCTGCTCACCGGAGAATTCGAAGGACGCCCACTACACGGAGAAGCGAAGGCGGTTGCCATCAAGGCACTGGCCAAGGAGCGCGGCATTTCCTTGCGTCGTTCCTACGCTTACTCAGACAGCCACAACGACCTCTACATGCTGACTCGCGTGGGTCACCCTGTGGCAGTCAACCCAGACAAGACCCTGGAGCGTTATGCCAAGGCAGCGCACTGGCAGATTTTGGACTTCAAAAAGCGAGAGCTCAAAGCAAACAAGACAAAGTAAAACCCACCTGACAAATCAGGTGGGTTTAGCTTTTGGTAAGAAGATTTACTTCTTATTACGACGCTGGTGGCGAGTCTTACGAAGCAACTTGCGGTGCTTCTTCTTCGACATACGCTTACGGCGCTTCTTGATGACGGAACCCATACGGACCTCACTTGGTTGGAAACTCTTGGCTAACGCCAAACAAACGATTTCTCCATTCTACGTGATACTGGTTAGTGAGTTTTTATAGGAGCAGAAAATGAACGCGCTACTCAAGAAGTCTTTGGCTGAATTTATTGGTGTGGCTCTAGCCCTAACGGCAATTACCGCCGCTGGAAACGAGTTCCTCAAGCCATTCACCGTAGCGATTGCCTACGGACTAGCCATCTTTCTAACCATTGGCATTTCCGGCGCACACCTAAACCCTGCCGTCACCCTGTTCTTCTTCTCGCGCAAAGAGATCACCCTAGGCACTGCTCTGGCCTACGTGGCCGCTCAGCTTGCTGGTGCTTTTGCCGGTGCGAGCCTTGGCGCCGTACTGACCGGAACCGTAAACAAGAGTTTCATCTTGGGAACCGGCTCGGCGAGCACAGCCATGTTCGCGGGGGAAATTGTTGCCACCGCAGGCCTGGTTTGGATCATCGGAACCCTCGTTCAGAACAAGTTCCTGAACCTAATGCCGGTGGCTGTTGGTGCTTGGGTATTAACCGCAGCCAGCTTCACCGTAACCGGCGCACAGGCAAACCCTGCCGTTTCGTTCGGCCTTATGGTTCAGGGCTCGCTGGCAACCTCCGCTGGCGGTCCACTGGTCCTGGCACAGGTTGTCGGAGTCGTAGTCGCGATTCTGCTGCTTATCGTCTTCGCACCTAAGGCCAAAAAGGCTTCCAAGAAGAAGTAAACGCTTGATGAACGTTTGCAGGGTCTGGAGTAATCCAGACCCTCTTTCTTTAAACTAGAGACATGGCATATAAGGCATCAGTACTTTTCGTATGTGTCCACAACGCCGGGCGCTCCCAGATGGCAGCCGGTTGGTTGCAGCACCTAGCCGGTGACCGCATTGAGGTTCGCTCGGCAGGTTCGGCGCCTGGCAACGCAGTAAACCCTGCCGCAGTTGAAGCAATGGCCGAGGTCGGCATCGACATCTCGAGCGCCACCCCAAAGCTACTCACCACCGAAGCCGTTGAAGTTTCGGACTACTGCATAACCATGGGTTGCGGCGACGTTTGCCCGTTCTTCCCAGGCAAGCACTATCTCGACTGGGTGTTGGATGACCCAGCTGGTCAGGGTGTTGAAGCGGTACGCCCGATTCGCGACAAGATCAAGAAACTGGTCGAAGACCTAATCGCCGAGATCGACGAGAAGTACTAACTACTTACCAGCCGCAATTTCCTTGGCGCGCGCCAAGGCTGCCTTCAGTGCCTCGGTGAAGATTCCGTCGAGGTTCGCCTTCTCCAACACCGCAACCGCCTGCATGGTGGTTCCGTTCGGGCTGGTCACCTGCTTACGCAGTGCCTCGGGTGACTGCTCGGCAACGCTGAGCAGTTCGGTGGCACCGGCAAAGGTTTCCTCAACAAGCATCGCGGCGATGTCTTCGCCGAAGCCCATGTTCTGAGCCGCCACGGTTAACTGCTCAATCAAGAAGTAAACGTAGGCAGGGCCGGAACCGCTAATGGTGCTGAGGGCATCAATCTGGTCTTCCGGAAGCACAACCACACGGCCGACGGTTTCGAAAAGTTCTAGAGCGGTTTCCAGTTGGTCATTGCTGACACGGCTACCGGTTGAGATTCCAGTGACGGCACGACCCACGATGGCAGGAGTGTTCGGCATCGAGCGAACCACAGCAACAGAATCTGGTACGACGGATTCCATGCTCGCGGTGGTGATTCCTGCGGCAACACTAATTACCAGCGAACCAGTCTTTAGGTTTGCTGCTGTCTCTTTCAAAACTTCGACGACATAGGCCGGCTTCACCGCAACCAGAACCACGTCCGCGTCCACTACCGCAGCAGAGTTAGCGGATGGGTCACCCTCGAGCGAAAGCGCGGTCACTCCTAGTTGGTCGGCAAGCGACTTAGCGCTCTCTTCAGACTTGGTGGTGATGGTGACCTGCGATGAATCGACGCCACTGGCAAGTAGACCTGCCAAGATGGCGCTTCCCATCGAGCCGGAACCGAGGATTGAAATGCGATTGGTATTCACCATTTCAGTTTAGGTGAGGCTAGGTGTCGGCTTCGATTGGTAGTTTGGTTGCATGGCTACCAAATCCAAAGCAGAGTACACCTGTGCCGAATGCGGCTGGGTGAGCCCTAAGTGGGTTGGCCAGTGTGGCGAGTGCCAGGCATGGAACTCTCTGGTTGAGGGCGCTGCCAGCACGCGCGGCCTCGGAGTTGCAAAGTCAATCAAGCCGGCAGTGATCGTTGGCTCCTCGGCAGCCAGGCCAATCACCGAAATCGACACCACCGCGGTTACCGCTTGGAGCACCGGTGTTGGCGAGTTCGATCGAGTCCTAGGCGGCGGTCTGGTTCCCGGTGCCGTGGTTCTGCTGTCTGGCGAGCCAGGCGTAGGTAAGTCCACTCTCTTGCTAAACGTTGCGTCGAATGCCGCAAATAAGGGGCTCAAGGTTCTCTACGTTTCCGGTGAAGAGTCGGTTGGACAGATTCGTC
>JBEBAN010000014.1:0-21231 GCA_041158865.1 Actinomycetota bacterium | reverse complement strand
GAACTTTCTGTAAGTGCTCAGCTGCCAGTTCACGCTTCTTGGCGTAGGCCTTATCTAAAAGCTCTCGGGATTTTGCATCAACGTAGGCCTTGGCCTCACCGGCTTTTTCGGCAACAACGTGAGCGCCGTCTTTTGCGGCCTCCAAACCCTTCTTGGCTGCGTCAGCACTAACCTTGGCTGCCTTCGTAGCCTGATCCGCCACGATTTCGGCGCCGTCTTTTGCGGCCTCTAGGCCTTTCTTAGCCACCTTGGCGGCTTCATCCCCAGCCTTGGCTAAGTTTGCTTTTAGTTTGTCTGCGAAACTTGGTTTCTTTGATTTCCCCATTCTCAAAGTCTATTTGTCTGCGAGACGTTGAACTCCCAACAATAACTAGAGTGGACTAATGACCACTAAATCGCATTCGCTCTTCCGTGCGGGCGATTTACTCCTACTAGTCATTGCTGCTTTCTGGGGAGCCACCTATCTGGTTACCAAGGAACTTGGACGAAATGGCCACATCGAAAGCTTGCTGGCTATTCGCTTCGCTATTGCTGCAGCGGCTCTGTGGATTTATGCGGTCTTCATTCGCAAGGATAAATTCACCAAGCAGGAATGGTTGATTGGCGCCGCTTTTGGTGTGACCCAGACCTTCACACTCAACCTGGAAGCTCAGAGCGTGCACTACACCTCGGCAACCAACGGTGGCTTGATCATTGGCGTGAGCATCATCACGGTTCCAATTCTTGAGAGCATCTGGAGAAAAAACTGGCTACCGAAGAGTTTTTTCCTGGCAACTCTGATTGCGCTCATTGGTTTGTTCTTGCTCGTTGTTGGCAACGGTTTTGTTCAGCCAAACATCGGTGACCTTTTCATGTTTATGGCAATGGTCATTAGAACCTTCCACTTCGTTATCCTCGGCCACGTGACTCAGGGCAAGCCGATCTCGATGGTGAACCTAACGACCATCACAGTCAGCACGTCCGGTTTCATCATGCTTTTGCTTAACCCTGTTGATGCTTGGAACACCGCGCTTACCTACAACACCAATGACTGGTTAAACATGATCTTCCTGGCGGTGTTCTGCACATCCTTCGCCTTCATTGGTATGAACTGGGCTGTGAAGCACACCTCAGCTTCGCGTGCGAGCCTATTACTTGGAACGGAACCAATCTGGTCAACTCTCCTTGCAGCGCTTATCGCCAAAGAAGCGTTGGGTCCACTTGGCATGGTTGGGGCGGTATTGATCATCGGTGCAACGTATTGGGGCCAAATCATAGAGGCTAGGCACCGACTCAAATGAGCAAGTTCACCACGATTCTTTGGGACCTCGATGGAACCGTCATTGACTCCAGTCCAGGTGTCTTTGAGTCTTTTCACCACACCTTCAAAACTCTTGGGCTACCAGATCTAACTGACGAACAGATGCGTCCCTTCATGGGACCACCCCTGTCCAATACATTCGGTCAAGTGCTGGGATTCGAACCAGAGTTGGTTCAGGAATGCCTCAAAACCTATCGCGACTTCTATCTCAATAAGGGTGGAGCTCTAAACGCAACCGTCTTCCCGGGGGTTATCGAGACTCTCCAGAAAATTCAGGCAGCCGGAATTCCACAGTCGCTCGCGACCTCCAAAGCGCTAATCGGAACCACTCTTGTTGGAGAACATTTCGACTTCCTCAAATACTTCGACTTCCTTGGCACGGCATCTAACGACCTATCTCGAAACAGCAAGTCCCAGGTTCTCGAGTATGCACTAACTGAATTACATAAACTGGGTGCTGACCTCACCAGGCCACTGCTTATTGGGGATCGCATCCACGACATCGAAGGCGCCAGAGACCATGGCATCGAAGTCTGCCTAGTGAAGTGGGGGTTCGGTACCGAGGAGGAGTTCGCCCAGGCTAACTATCTGGTGAAGAATGCCGCAGAGCTTCAGGAATTACTCGGGCTAGCGCATTAGCCACTACCTGTTGTAAACTTCTTTAGTTGCCTTAGGTAACAACCCAAGCGTTTGTAGCTCAACGGATAGAGCATCTGACTACGGATCAGAAGGTTGGGGGTTCGAGTCCCTCCAAGCGCACAAAAACCCGGTTTCTTCTCACGAGAGCCGGGTTTTTACTTATTCTCCAATCAAGCCCCCGATTGGTTCCCAAACTCCACGGTAAATGCGAATTTGGTCAAGAAGTCACCCTTTATTGTTGAGGCATGAGCAAAATCGTTCTCTGGGCATCCGATGTTCAAAGTCAGGCAGTTTTCTACTCGCGACTATTCGACGTCGAGGTACCCCAGATAGAAGCCAACTTTGCTGAAGTGAGCGATGGAACTAATTCCGTACTGCTGCATGGCTTGCCAACTGAGTATGCAAGCGAGACAAGTTTGACCACCCCGCTTCCGGTACAGGATGATGTGGCGATAAAGCCGGTTTTTACTGTCAGCTCTATTGACGAAGCCGTAATTCGTATTGCCAGCACACTTGCCGTAATTGATCCACAGAGGTCACTGTATGAGTCCTACGAGTATCAAGATTTGATCGATCCTGAGGGTAACAGAATTCAAATACAACAGACGCACTTAACCTAGGTGATCACTGAAGTGAAAAAGTTCCCAGAAAACGCGTCGCTGCTACTGAAGAATGTCAGGGTCGTTCACCATGAATTCTCGGAAGTCGAACCCATAGACCTGCGAATCGCAGGCGGCGTAGTTGTTGAATCCGGAGCTGATCTCACTGTTCAGGAGAATGAAACCTTAATCGATGGCAATGATCGCTGGGTAATCCCGGGTCTATGGGACCAACATGTTCACATGGGTCTTTGGAGTCAGAGCTCGGCTCGATTGGATCTTTCGCGAACCAAAGAGGCTTCTGAAGTTCTGGAGTTAGTCAAGGACCACATCGCTTCCTCTGGGCCTGGTTTGACTTCAATCGTTGGAGCAGGTTTCCGGAAGTCCACCTGGACGACGCCTGCCGGCACTGCTGAACTAGATGCCATCACCGGTGACATCCCAACTGTTCTGATCTCGGGTGACGTTCACTGTGGTTGGTTGAACACAGCCGCCTATGAAGCACTAGGTGTCTCGCCTCTAGCCGAGTTGATCGAAGAGACCCCTTGGTTCGACATCATGCCAGGCATTCCAGCGCTCGAGGCTGGCTCTGGTTCGGTGCATGAGAAATACACGAATGCGATCAAGGCCGCTCACGCCCAGGGCATCGTTGGAATACGTGATTATGAGTTCGCAGATGACTATGACTTCTGGCCAAAGTATGTGGCGGCAGGAGCACCTAAACTTCGTGTGAAGGTTGCTGTCTATCCGCACCTACTTGAACAGGCTTTGGCGGATGGGGTCAAGACCGGAACTGAGTTAGCACCGCTAGTTGAGATGGGTTCCCTCAAGATGATCTCGGACGGTTCGCTTGGAACCATGACGGCGTTCTGCTGCGAACCATATGGAACTAGTGAGAGCCACCCATACGGAAAACAGAATTACAAGCTTTCCGAGATGGTCTCTCTACTCGGCAAGGCGAAGGCAGGTGGTCTGGAGATTTCCCTCCACACCATCGGAGACGCTGCTGGAACCGATGCCATCGATGCGTTTGAAGCGACCGGCGCTAAGGGTCGCATCGAGCATGCTCAACTTCTAAAAGTTGAGGATGTCCACCGCATGGGAAAGCTCGGTATCGGGGCGAGTGTTCAGCCACTTCATCTCGTGGACGACCGTGAGATGACCTTCAGGCACTGGCCGGACCGCGAAGACCGTTGCTACCTATTCGGCACGATGTTGCGTTCGGGTGTCCCGCTAACGCTTGGCTCAGATGCTCCAGTAGCACCAATCGACCCTTGGGGCGCAATTGAGGCGGCGGTACTGCGTGCTCGCTTTGGAGATGAACCTTGGAACCCTAGTGAGGTTCTCACACCTGGTCAGGCGCTGTTTGCTTCGGTCAACTTCCAACCCCCGGTTGGTGTGGGTTCTATCGCCGACTTGGTGCTCCTCGATGATGACCCTCACACATTTTCACGCCTGAGTTCGATGCGAGTATCGCTCACCATGATTGATGGAACTGTCGTATTCGATTCAAGGAATTGAATAGCCACGAAGTTTGTTTCAATGGGTGGAGGTAGCTATGAAAAACAACACCTTGGCAATGCTTGCAACAATTTCAATAGCTGTGGGTTTGGCTTCGATTATTGGTTATGTTGAACCGAGTGCATGTGTGGTTTCTGGCGCAGAAGGGATCGCAACCTGCGAGGAAGCGGCCAGTCAGCAACTTTGGAGCTTCATAGGATTCACTTCATTTGGTGTTGTCACATTGCTAGTGAGCGCCGTCCGCAGTAGGCGTCGCAAGTAGTGGCTCTCGAGCAGCCCAGATATGAACTTGTTCGCAAGCTAGGCGATCTGGAGTTGCGGAAATATGAGCCATTTTGGATTGCCGAATGTTTCATTTCAAATGCACAGGATCTGAGTTCAGCAAGCAGTTATGCCTTTTCAAGACTCTTTGGCTACATTCAAGGCCGCAATAGCAAGGCCATGCCTATTCAAATGACCAAGCCGGTTCGTCAGGAGCCTCACGAAGGCGGCTGGAAGATTTCCTTCGTTATCCCTGAGGACGTGCGACGTAATGGAATCCCCGATGCAAAGGACTCTGGAATTGCAATTCGTGAAGTTCCAGGCGGGCTTTACGCTGCAATTGTGTATCGAGGCAGTTGGGCCGACCGAAAGTTTCAAGCCCAAACTGAAAAGCTTTTATCACTGGTAACCGCAGAAGGGCTTCAGGCCTCAGGGCCGGCTATTGGCGCTGTCTACAATCCACCTTTTACGCCCGGGCCACTCAGACGCAATGAAGTGATGGTTGGGGTAAGGCAGCAACCGGTTTCTAGCTAAGTTGCTTACTCATCTGAATTCGAACGGTGTTGAAGCCTTCAGATTCGTAAAGGTTTCTGGCAACTTTGTTGAAGCCGAATACAGAGAGATTTAGCTTCTCTCCACCTTGTTCGCTTGCGAATCTCTCGATGGCTCTTAGAGTTGCGCGCCCTAAGCCTTCACCTCGGTGGACGTCATCCACTTCGATGTCGTAGATCCACCACTCGGTGTTCTTCTGGACCAGCCAGACGTTTCCAATTGCTTGGTCTTGGTAGACGGCTTCCAACACAAAGTTCCCAGGCTGGAGTTTCCCGAATTCGATCGAGTTGTTTAGGTCCTCGGCTGAGTTCTCGCGAGCGTATTCTTCGCTAAAGCCGGCGCGGATGAGTTCCTGGTAGTAAACCTGCCAAAGGGTCGATGCCCACTTGTCGTGACGCTCTTGAGACATCGGCCGAAGGGCTATCACTTGACCAAGACCTTCTCGTAACCGCGAAGCACGAAACCAGGGCGCCTGGTTGGTTTGGCGGCTAGTTCGAGATTCGGATATTTGGTGATTAGGGCAGGGAGTGAAGTGGTCATCTCCATGCGGGCTAGAGGGGCTCCAATGCAGAAGTGGATTCCCGCGCCGAAACCGATGTGAGGGTTCGGGCTTCTGGTGATGTCCATCACGTCTGGGTTTTCGAAGACTGTTTCATCGCGGTTGGCCGATCCGAGTAGCGCTGCGATCTTCTGGCCTTCTTTGATGATTACTCCGCCGATTTCGGTGTCTTCGGTTGCGGTTCGTTCGAAGAGATGAAGTGGGGCGTCGAAGCGGATGAATTCGTCGATGGCGGTGGCGGCTAGGCCGTAAGGGTTCGAGCGGTAGAGGTCGAACTGGTCTTTGCGGTTCATCATGGCGACGAAGCCGTTGCCGAAGCCGTTGACGCTTGCCTCGTGGCCGGCGTTTAGAAGCAGGACGCAGGTGGCAATTAGCTCTTGGGCGTTAAGGCGTTCCCCGTCTTCTTCGACGGCTGCTAGGTCGCTGATGAGGTCGGTGCCAGGGTGGCGCTTCCGGCCTTCCATAAGACCTTTGACGTAGTCGGCGAACTCTTGGCTGGCTTGCTGGGCTTCGAGTTGCACTTGCTCTGAAGGGTTGACCTCATACATCTTCACGATGGCTTGAGACCATGGTCGAAGCAGATGTTCGTCTTCGTCTGGGAAGCCGAGAAGCTTGGCGATTACTTTGACCGGTAGTGGCTCGGCGAAGTCGCCGATGACGTCGAAGTGGCCTTGGTTTTCGAGTTTGGTCTCAATCTCTTTGAGAAGTTTCTGGGTGATCTGCTCAACATCTGGTTTGAGGCTGTCAATCTTGTTTTTGTTGAAGGCCTTGACCAGTAGTGAGCGGAGTCTGGTGTGCTTCGGCGGTTCGCTATCGAGCAGGCTGTCGCTGTGAAGCCAGTTGAAGGTTGACCAGTCCTCTTCAGGGGTTCTTGGTTGGAAGATGCGGCCTAGGCTTCGGGTTCTAAGGACGGCGTTGGCGTCTGCGTGAGTGGCTGCGAGAAACAGCCCGGTTTCCTCATGCCAGACCGGCTTTCCGGCTTTCCTGAGCTCGGCAAGGGCTGGGTATGGGTTTTCGATGAAGGCTTCGTCGTTGAAGTTCAGCATTTACAGGTACTTTCTGAGTTCTACTTTTCGATTGCAGGCTTTTGAGCCTTCTTTGGCAAGCTCTAGGGCTTCGGTTTCGTCTTTGGCTTCGATTAGCCAGAATCCGCTGACGTATTCGTCGTCAGTGTGGAGCGGGGCATGGACGACTTGGTTCAGGTCGTTTCGATTGTCAATTAGTTTCGAGCCCTTAGGACCTTCGATGCCTGCCGCAGTTATCCAATGGCCGTTACTTTGCAGCTTTTCGTTGAAGGCATCGATGGCTGCCATCTCATCGCCTGTTGCGGAGTTACTTTGACTGTCGATGACGTTGATCAGAAATCTCATTCTTTTATTCTGCTCCTTAAACAAAAAGCGGGGTCATTTCTGACCCCGCTTCTCTTAGGTTCTTTACTTCACAGCACCCGACGAGATACCAGAGATGATCTGGCGCTGCAGGATGAAGTAGAAGATAACGATCGGAGTGACCGAAAGGAGTAGACCAGCCATCGCTAGACCGTACTCTGCGGAATACATTCCGTAGAAGGTGTAGGTGGATAGTGGCAGGGTCCAAACGTCTTCCGAGTTGGTTCCAAGTACGCGCCATGGAAGCAAGAAGTCGTTCCAGATCCATAGTGCGTTGATGATGGCAACGGTTGCGGTAACCGGGGTCAGCATCGGGAAGATGACCTTCCAGAACACTCCTAGGTCCGAAGCGCCGTCAAGCTTTGCAGCCTCATCGAGCTCGTAAGGAATGTTCGAGATAAAGCCGTGGTAGAGGAAGGTGGTCATCGCTACACCGAAGCCGATGTAGAAGACGACCAGACCAACCTGGCTCAGTTCCTTCAGGAAGTGAAGGAATCCCATGGTTCCCTTGCCACCGAAGAAGGTGGTGAAAGGAATCATTAGAGCCTGGAACGGAACGATCATCGAAGCAACCAAGATCATGAAGACAGTCTTCGAGAAGGTGGTGTGCTTGCGAGCTAGATAGTAGGCGAGCATCGAAGAAACCACGATTAGACAGATCAAGCTGGCGGTTGTGATAATCGCCGAGTTGGTCAGTGTGGTCCAGTAGTGCATGCGGTCTAGGGCCTTGGTGAAGTTCTTGAACTCGAACTTCTCTGGGAAGGCAATCGGGTCTTCGAGGATGGCGTACTTACCCTTGAGCGAGTTCAGGATCACCAAGAGGAAAGGCATTGCGTAGACAATGGCCAGACCTAGACCGAAGATGAACGTGACTTTACGTCCGATGTGTAGTCTTCTCATCGCTGTACCTCCGCGCGCTTGCTAATCGCTACCTGGGTTAGTGCTGCTAGAGCGATGATCAAGAACATAATCACTGCCTTAGCCTGTCCGGTAGCAAAGTTGGCGTTGTAGAACGCTTCCTTGTAAATGTGCATCGAGATCAATTCGGTTGAACCGTAAGGGCCACCATTGGTCAAGGCTAGGTTTACGTCGTAAGCCATGAACGCAGAGCGGAGGCTTAGGAACAACGAGATGGTGAAAGCCTGAGCCATTAGAGGCATCTTGATGCTGATCAGGGTGCGTAGCGGAGAAGCACCATCGATGCGAGCAGCCTCAAGAACATCGTTTTCGATGCTCATGATTCCGGTTACGTAAATGATCATGAGGTAACCGGACATCTGCCAGGTGGTAACGATGATCAGAGCCCAGAACGCGGTACCAGGGTCAGCTAGGAAGCTGGTCTGTAGCCATTCCGCCCACCCGAAGTTAGTGGCCACACCGGTCAGAGCCTTTTCAAAGATGAACTGCCAGATAACACCGAGGATTACACCACCGATAAGGTTTGGAACGAAGAACAGGGTGCGAAGGAAGTTGGCTCCCTTCATCTTTACCGTTACCAGTAGCGCGAGGCCGAAACCTACGACGTTTACCGCGACGATAGAAACAACTACGAACGAGAAGGTGAACCCAAGGGTTGACCAGAACTTCTCGTCTTGGAATGACTTGACGTAGTTGTCAAAACCTACGAACTTGTCGAAGTCAAAGCCGTCATAGTTTGTGAAAGTTAGAACGAGACCCTGAATAAAGGGAATCAAAAGGACGAATACGAAAATCGTCAGCGGGATGAGTGCAAAGCTTGCGAACTTTTTCAGTTCTCTGGCTTTCATAGCTTGCCTCTTTCTATTGAAACTTTTGGGGTGAAAACTCTTGTGGCCCAAGCCTAATTCTAAACTTGGGCCACAAGAGCTACTTATTTGAGTTCAAAGACTCGGCTTAGCGCCAGGTCTTCTCAGCGCCCTTCCAGGCCTTCTCGAACTCTGCAGTGAACTTCGCACGGTCAGACTTGCCAGCTAGGAACTTCTGAGCAGCGTCACCGTATAGGTTCTGTCCGCCAGCAGGGTAGTAGCTGTTCATCCACTCAAGCGACTTGCCTGCTGCAAGGTAGTCAGCGATTTCCTTAGCCATGTAAGTGGTTGGGGAGACCTTGAAGTCCTTGTAAACAGGGATGAAGCTCATGTTGTCGTCTGCAATCGAACCAGCGTAGTGGGTCTGACCCTCTTCGGTGGTGATCAACCAGGTTAGGAAGTCGATTGCGCCGGCGCGCTCTTCTTCAGTCGACTGTTCGGTGTCGATGGTGAAGTAGAAAGGAACACCAACAGAGATGCTGTCGTTACCGTAAGCACCTGCTTCGTTGCTGATTGGTAGAGGCATTACACCGTACGAACCCTCAGGGTCGTTCTGGAGTAGGTTTGGCTCTGCCCAGTTACCCATGAACCAGAAACCAACGTTGCCCTTTGATAGGTCAAGAACAGCAGCGTCGTAGTCCGAGTCAGAAAGGCTTGGCTTCTTGGCGTTGATGTCGTACTTCTTTAGAAGTTCGAAGGTGTCTAGCCAGTTGTTCCAAGTTGCATCTGCATCTAGGTCAAGGGTGCCGTCTGCTAGACCATCTAGGGTCTTTAGACGTGCCTCGTGGTCCTTACCAGTGTTGGTGAAGAACTTGTTGGTTAGGTGAGCACCAAGCGACCACCATAGACCAGAGAAGTGGATAGCCTTCTTGCCCGAAGCTTCAACGGCCTTGAAAGCGCCCTCTAGCTCGTCGCGAGTGGTGATCTTCTTAGGGTCAACGCCAGCTGCATCTAGAACAGCCTTGTTGTATAGAAGACCGAAGGCCTCAGCGGTTACAGGAATACCAACCTGCTTGCCCTTGATGTTGGCAGCGGTTAGGGTACCGTCAGCTGCTAGACCTGCTAGGTCAGTGCCGGTCCAGTCCATTAGCTTGTCTGCCATGTTAGGAAGTTCCTGAAGCATGGTCATTACTACTGGTGCGTTGTCAGCTGCGTACATGGTGGTTAGCTGCGCCATTAGTGAGTCACCCTCACCCTTTAGCGATACAACCTTGTAGCAGTTCTGTGATGCGTTGTAGTCGTCAACGGCTGCTAGGAACTGGTCCTGGATCTCAACCTTGATGGTACCTAGCCAAGTAACCTCAGTTACCTTGTCGCAGTTCTTGGCTGCGCCCTCAGGGGCACAAGCAGATAGCGACATGACTAGAGCACCAGCTGCAACAACAGCGGATAGCTTCTTAATCAATTTGTCTCCTTTTTGAGTGAAGGTCTGTCACCGGTTGGTGACAAACCTCGTTGTTTGCTGGCGAAAGTAAGGTTACAAACGCCACCAGATTCCAACATTAGCGAAATCCGTAATAGTTTGTAACCCGAAATCCAGCAAGGTTATGGTTTTGAGATAAAACGGTTATCTTCTCGGGATAATTCCCAAAACAGGGTCGGCAGTTACAGGAATCGGGTCGGATAGCTCGCCCACGAATTTCCCGTCAACCTCGTTGATAAAGCCCATAAGTACCCATCTGCCGTCTGGCCCACAGATCAGGCGACCCGCATAGACCAGCTTTTCGGTATAAGGACGAGCGTTAGTGAAGTCGACGTCCTCAATTCGGTCACCGACTACGACGGAATAGGTGGCGTCGATCTTGCCGTACTTGGCTACGTTTTCTTCACCGAGCTCACGCCATCCGCAGCAGAAAAGCAGAATTGGCACGCCGTCCACGGTTTCGTACTGGAAAACTTCGTATTGCCCGAAACCCTGGTCTGGTTTAGAAAGAGGAGCCTGCACGGTCCAGTCAGTTAAGTTCGGGGAGGTTGCGTGGCCAATCACGCCGCGGGTGCGCGGGTTGCCTTCTTTGCTTCGGCCAGTAATCAGCATGTGCCAGGTGGAATCGCCTGGGTAGCGGAACACCCAAGGGTCGCGCCAAGCCTCATCGCCCCACGCTGTTAGGTCGAGCTTCTCGTACCAGGTGCCATCGGCTTCAACCATTGCTTCACTGGAAAGTTTGGTCCAGGTAATTAAGTCGTCTGAGGTGGCTGCGCCAATGCGCTGGGTGAGGCCACCGTCTTCACGAGAGGAGCCGGTGTAGAACATCCACCACTTGCCGTTGTCGTCCTTGGTGACCGAGCCGGTCCAGGTCGTCCATGAGTCGAAAGCGTTTTCTTCACTAGGAGTGATTGCGTCGGCAACGACTTCCCAGTTCACGAGGTCTTTAGAAATGGCGTGCCCAACTGCAGGATTGCGGTGACGACGGTTCGGATCACCGAGCCCGCGAGAGGCACATAGATAAAAGGCGTGATAGGTGTCACCGTCTTTTACATACCAGCTGTCCCAAATCCAACGGTCTGCCAGTTTGTGTGCCACTAATGCTCCTCTTGTTTATTACTTAGCGGTAGTCGAAACCACAACCACCGCAGAAATTACCAACTCTAGCGGTTCCACAGCGTGGACAGAACTTGCGCTCGGTGACCACCGGTGGTTCTGGAGCTGGAGCTGGAGTTAGCGGTACGGTAACCGGCGCCGGGATCTGAATGTTTGATGGCGCAGGGGCAGGCGCTGAAACCGGTTCTGGCTCCGAGTCGAACTCCGGCCCGGAAATGATTGGGGCTTGGTAGATCTGCGATTCGGTGGTGTCGGTGAGTTCACTGCGGTTGACCACGATGGTTGCGTCGTCTAGTTCGGTGCTGTTGATTCGCACCAGAGTGTGAAGCACCGGCGCCTCGTCGTAGAAGCCTAGCTTGATGGTCTGTGGGCCGAGCAGCTGCTTGGTCTTTACCTCTTCGCCATCGACGAACGAGCTGTTGGCACTGCCAAGGTCGCTGAAAATCCAAGCGTCGAGTGCTTCGTCGTAGACGATCTGGGAGTGGTATCGCGAAACCTGCTTGTCATCTATCTTTATGACCGAGTCGTCCGAGCGACCGATAGTGATGGTCTGACCAGGTTCGAAGATTTTGGTCTCTTCGCCGAAGGTAATTTCAATGTTTGTCACGGTGTTCCCCACTTCAACTTTTGTAAAAACTCTACTGCGAACTTAGGAAGGTAAGTTTGAGAGGTGATGAAATCCTCGGGGCTATGGGTCAGGCAGTTGCGCCTGCACCAGTGGATTAAGAACCTACTGCTTATGGTTCCAGCGTTCGCTGCCTTCGCTCCGCTTAGCCAAGTGCAATTGGTTTCTTTGGCACTCGCATTCATAACCTTTGGGTTCGTCGCCTCAGGTGTTTATGTTTTCAATGACCTTTCCGATCGAGCAATTGACCGCCTACATCCGAGCAAGAAGGATCGACCGATTGCAGCCGGACTGATTAACGCCGCAGTGGCAAGGTTCGTTGCCATAGTTCTGCTGGGTCTGGGAGTGGGGCTGGCTCATTTGGTTAGCGCCCAGTTCGCTCTCGCACTACTTACATATTTGGCGCTTACCTTTCTATATAGCTTTTGGCTTAAGCGCATCGTAATCGTTGATGCTCTAACTTTGGCCGCCCTGTACACACTTCGAGTGGTCGCAGGTGGCATCGCGATCGGAGTCGAGGTTTCGTTCTGGCTCGCAACGTTCTCGAGTTTCCTGTTCTTCTCTTTGGCTTGGGTAAAGCGTCACGCTGAACTTTCGATGTGGAAGGGTGCCGATCTGGCTCCGGTTGGGCGCGGTTATAAGGTCGCCGACCAACCGCTGGTCATGACCTTTGGAATTTCCAGTGCACTGGCAGCAGTTGCTGTTTTTGCTTTGTACCTGGATAGCACAGATGTCGAAGCGGTTTACGCTCTCCCTCAGGCTGCCTGGCTGGCCATCCCGCTACTCACCTATCTGATTGGTCGCATTTGGTTCAAGACCATCCGCGATGAGATGAGTCAAGATCCGGTGCTGTTCGTCTTGCGGGATGTCGCGAGCTTGATCACGTTGATTCTGATCGGGCTTTCGATTGCGGTCGCCCACCTTGGGTTGGCGGTATGAAGCTAACCTCATTCGGTGGTCTGGTCGCGCCCGAAGTCGACTTAGTTCGTCCTAGTTGGGTGGAAGAGATTCCGGCGCTATTAAGAGCACCGCGAATTCTCGCTTCCGGAGCTGGTCGCAGTTATGGGGATTTGGCTTTGCTTTCAGGGGGACGAGTAATCTCAAGCCTCGGTCTGAATAAGGTAATTTCCTTCGACGACAAAACCGGACTGCTCGAATGTGAAGCCGGCGTCTTACTGCGCGATATCCAAGAGGTATTCGTAAAGCGCGGATGGATGCTTGCGGTTACACCAGGCACGTCTTACGTTTCGGTTGGTGGCGCAATAGCCGGAGACGTTCACGGCAAAGACCATCACTTCGCTGGAACCTTCGGCGAGCACGTTGAATCGTTGACCTTAGTTCGCTCGACTGGCGATATCCTGCACTGCTCGCGCTCCGAAAATTCTTCGCTGTTCGCCGCGACAATCGGCGGCCTCGGTCTGACCGGTTTTATCGTCAGCGCCAAGCTTCGCCTCAAGCCTGTGGCCGGCCCTTTCATGGATGCCGAACTTATCCCCTTTAGCAACCTTGGGGAGTTCTACTCGCTATCTTCCGAGACCGAGAGTTCTGGCTGGCAGGCTTCGGTTTCCTGGTTCGATTGCTCAACTTCGAAGGCGGGCCGAGGGGCGTTCAATCGAGGCACTCCAAGCACTCGCGCATTCGAACCAAAGCCAGCCGGGTTAGGTCTTTCGATCCCCTTTCCGCTTCCGATTTCTCTTGTAAACAAACTGAGCCTCGACGCGTTCAACTCCGCCTACTTTGCTCTGCAGAAGAGGCAGGCAGGGAAGTCGGTACAGCACTACAGCGACTTCTATTACCCGTTGGACGGAGTGGGGAACTGGAACCGAATCTACGGACCAAAAGGTTTCTATCAGTATCAGTCGGTAGTGCCGATGGCCGATTCCGAGGCCGTGACCACAGAGATGCTGAAGCTTATCAAGTCATCAGGGCAGGGCTCTTTCCTCGCCGTGCTTAAAACCTTCGCCGATCGAAAGCCTGCAGGAATGCTTTCGTTCGCTCGTCACGGAGTTACTCTCGCGTTGGACTTTCCTAATCGAGGCGATAAGTCTTCGAAGCTATTCGCCGAACTTGACCGAGTGGTCCTGGCTGCCGGCGGGACGTTGAATCCAACCAAGGATGCCAAGATGTCCAGGGAAATTTTCCGTGCCGGTTATCCGATGCTTGATGAATTCTTGAAGCACCGAGACCCTGCCTTTGTGTCCGATTTCTCGCTGAGAGTGATTGACTGATTGCGATGAGAATTCTTGTAATTTCTGCCACCTCAGCTATCGCGCGCAGCTGCGTCGAGGTTTGGGCCGCGTCTGGCAGTCACGAGTTCGTGCTCATTGGGCGAGATGCCGCGAAGTTGGCAACCGTTGCGGCTGATCTCGAAATTCGGTTTCCAGGTTCAACGTTCCCCGTTGAGGTTCTGGACGTTCAGGCGGTTGGCGAAATTGAAGCCATGGTTCACAAACTTGGCGCAGCGCAAATCGACCAAGTTTTGATTGCGCAGGGTTCGCTTACAGACCAGACCAGAGCCAAGGCCGACCTCGTCTACCTCGAAGCTGAACTTGAACTCAACGCCGTTTCTGCTGCGCTCTGGCTCGAAGCCTTTGCCGGTGTTTTGGAGCGACAGGGATTTGGGAACCTGGCGGCAATCGGCTCAGTTGCCTCCGATCGTGGCCGCGCCTACAACTACAGTTACGCCGCAGGAAAGGCCCTTCTAGATGTTTATGTTGAGGGTCTGCAGCAGCGGTTCGCAGACTCGAAGGTGAAGGTCTGCCTGATTCAACCGGGGCCGACCGCCACCCCGATGACCAGCACGCACAGCGGCAAGATGGCATCACCGCATGCAGTGGCCAAGGTGATCGTCGCGGGGCTTGCTCGAGGTAAGCGCAGAATCTACGCCCCCGGCATTTGGCGCTACATCATGCTGATTGTGAAGTTGATTCCGTGGACCGTCTTCAAGCGCCTGAACTTTTGAATCTAGAATTCAGATACCCATGAAAATCAGCAAGACCCTGAGCGTAGTTCTGGCAGCGAGTATGACAATTGCTCTATCGAGCTGCTCTCCAGTGCGACCAATCCCGAAGGAGACTCAGGTCGAATACACGCCTCAGGTGATAGCGGTTGTTGGCGATTTTGGTGTTGGTGATAAGAACGAGCGCGCTGTAGCCAAATTAGTTGCCAAACATAACCCAGACTTTGTTGTCACTACCGGCGATAACGTTTACAAAAAGGGCAAGTCTTACGACCAACTAGTTGGAAAGTATTACCCGCAGCCGTTGGTTCCAGCTACTGGTAACCACGACTACTTGCTCGGCATTAAACGTTTTGACAGTTACTTCGGTACGACCGCCGAAACCAGAAACTACATCTATCACGCAGCATCGGGCGTTGACTTCTTTATCTTGGACAGCGACGCCGGTGTGCGTTCGTGGGACGCGCGGCAGGACCAGTGGAATTGGCTGGTCCGTGCGGTGGGTAAATCAACCGCCAACTTCAAGGTAGTGGTGTTGCACCACCCTCCTTATTCCTCTTCCACCAAACATGGTTCCACCAAGAAGTACCAGTGGGCCTATCGCTCGATGGGTGTTGATCTGGTTCTAAGCGGTCACGATCACGACTACGAACGAATTGTCCGCGACGGTTTGAACTATGTCGTCGATGGAGCCGGTGGCGCCAAGCTTTACAAGTGCAAGTCGAAAGACAAACTCGTTGAAGGAAGTCTCGGCTGCCACAAGACGTTCGGTGCACTTTTTATTTACGCGAACAAGACCGAACTTCAGGGGGTTTTCCGAACCCCTAGCGGAAAGATTTTGGACACTTTCACAATTCGGCAGGGCAACAACTAGGCTCTAACTCGTGCGTTTTATTCTCGCGAAACTTGGGTTAGGTTCACTTCGTAACGACCCGGCCGTCAGAGCCATCTCTTGGCAGACGTTGATCAGTCGTGTCGGCAATGGTTTGTTTATGACCATCGAAGTCATCTATTTCAGCCACGTGGTTGGCTTCACCCCTGCCGAAATTGCTATAGCCATCGGTGCCGGTGGTGCCGCTTCACTTCTCATGTCGGTTCCGTCTGGTTTATTCGCAGACCGAATCGGAGCGAAACGAGCAATGTTCATCGGGCACATGGCCGAAGCTTTCATTCTGCTCGGCATGTTGTTCGTGACCGACCTCTGGATGCTCATCGCCATCAACGTGCTGATCTCGATTGCTGGAACCACGGGTCACAATGCCTCCTCGGTAATCATCTCGAACATGGGCAGTACCGAAGAGCGCGTTCATATTCGCGCGGCTCAGCGAGCCATGGCGAATATGGGTATCGGCTTTGGAACCGTGATTGCCGGTGTAGCTCTCTGGCTAGACACCGCACTCGCATATCAGTCGGTAATCGTTTTGGACACCATGCTGTTCCTTTGGTCGGCAATCTACATCTTCCGTTTGCCACCTAGCCCAGCCACTTTGAAGAAGGGCGAGCCGATCTCGTTCATCGCCCTCAAAGACTGGCGCTTCCTAGCGGCCACCCTGCTCAACGGAATCGTCAGCTTGCACTTCGTGGTTCAGGGTGTTGCCCTACCGCTCTGGATCTTGCACGCCACCAAGGTTCCAACCTGGTGGGTTTCCGTGCTGTTCGTGATCAACACCGTCCTAGTCACCATTTTGCAAATTCGCTTCAGCAGAGGTGGCACCGATCTGCTGTCGAGCGTGAAGAAGTTCCGCCTTGGAACCTTATACCTTTTGGCCTGCTGCGTTGTCTATTCGCTCGCTGGTCACATCGAAACTTGGATCGCGATATCCGTCCTAGTAATCGGAATGGTGGTTCACACCATCGGTGAGCTTTACACCGCGGCTGGATCCTGGAGCATTGGCTTTGAACTTGCCGTAGAAAAACACATGGGTCAATACCAGGGTGTTTACTCGCTCGGTTGGGGTCTCGGTGGAACCTTCGGTCCTGCCTATGTGACCACCTGCGTGCTCGGTTTTGGAATCTACGGCTGGGTCTTCATGGGGGCCGTGTTCCTGATCAGTGGTCTGGCGATGCACGCGCTAGTGAAAGCTCACCCTAACGCCCGTATTTCCGAAGCAGGGTAGTCACTTGATCATGCTTGCCGTTCACCCAGTTCTGAGCGGCCTTGCCAGCCCAGGCACTGTTCGGGGCATACTCGGCAATTAGGTCTGAAGCCGCCTGCATGGTCTTGGTAAGTTTGATGTCTTTCGCGGTTTGGCTTACAACCTTCAGCTGGTCAAGATATTGGTTTCGGCAAGGCTTGTAGGTGAGGCACCGGCTGAATAGGTAGCCGCGGTTCTTCGACTGAATCTGGAAGTTGTCATAGATCAGCGGGTAACCAATCGATCTGGCATCCATCGCAAAGTTGTAAACAAACGTCTCATCGGTGCCGGTTGGCATCATGGTGAACACTCCCATGCGGTCTGAGCGCAGGTAGTAGTTGTTGATGATTGCACCCGAGTAGCTGTCCCAGGCTCCGATGAAGTTGTCTACCGCCCACATGCGAAGCAGGGCATCGCGGTCAAAGTAGCGGTCCAGATTGATCCACCACTGTTTGTTGTCATCGGTTTTCTGAGCGGCAATCAAAGCCTTCAAATCGTTCTTGTTCGGCGTGCTCTTCCAACCCTCTTTCACCTCGAAGAGCGAGTTGGTGCACTCTTTGCCGCCGCGGCCAGCTCCGGGACGGGTGATGTCGATCCAGTGACCACAAGGTTCGTAAACGTGCTGAGTTTGAGTTTCAAAGCGCTCGCTCAGGAAGGCATCCTCGTATGGTTCGATGATCGCAAACAGTCCCTTTGGATATTTGCGTCCATCGATTACTACCGTCACCGAGGCGTAGCTAACGCGAGGTGCGGGCACACCCATCGCGTTGTAGAGGGTGTACGCCGAGTACTCGTGAATCTTCGATTCGTCCTGGGTCATCGCGTTCAGCGTGAGTGATTTCAGCGAACCGAGGAATGGCAGTTTGAATACGCCATCAGGTTTGAACTTCACACGGAGACTAGGACGATTGTTCACGATCGAAGGGTTCGCCTTCAAGGTGCTGGTGCCCTTGAGGTGTATGCCAACGGGCATGTTTTGAAACTTGAATCCCTTGCCAGTGATATTGAATGTGGCTGGCACATCGGTTTTCGGAGCGCGTCCAAGTTTCTGAGCCGATGCACCGGAAATCGATATCGTGATTTTGTTCACGGTGTCGCTGGCAAATAGGTCTGCGGCATTTGGCTTTGATTCCGCCGGCAGGGAAGGCACGAGACTAAGCACCAGCAGCAGTGCCAGCGCCATTCCCCGAAGTTTCATATCTCCAGTTTAAGTCGGTTCGACACACGCTTGAGCGGTTAGTCTTTGAGCATGATCAACTCTGTAGTTCATAAGGCGAGACTTGCCTCCAAAACCTGGGCGGCTGTGCCGGTTTCCGAGCGTGCAGCAATTTTCCGTAGGTTTTCAAAACTCGTACTCGAGCGCCAAGCTGAAATCATGGATGTGATTCAGAGCGAGACGAAGAAAAACCGACTCAGCGCCTTCGAGGAACTGCTCGACACCGCGCAGCTATCGCACTACTACGGACGCAATGCAGCGAAGTTTCTAAAGCCTCGCGCTCGACGTGGCGCCTTCCCGATCCTGACCAAGACCAAGGAAGTTCACCGCCCGGTTGGAGTGGTCGGGGTGATTACCCCTTGGAACTATCCATTCACTCTTCCTTCGACCGACATCGCACCAGCGGTTATTGCCGGTAACACCGTGGTTCTTTTGCCAGACGAACTAGCTCCAGGCTGTGCCGACATCATGCTTTCTCTGATGCAGGAGGCTGGGCTTCCAGAGGGTGTGGTTTCCATAGTTCATGGCGGCGGTCGCGTCCACGGTAAAGAACTGATCGAACAGGTCGACTTCGTAATGTTCACCGGTTCAACGGCAACCGGCCGAATCGTTGCCGCTCAGTGTGCCGAGCGTCTGGTTCCGTTCTCAGCTGAACTCGGTGGCAAGAACCCAATGATCGTGGCCTCAGACGCCGACCCGGTCAAGGCTGCCAAGGGTGCGGTTCGTGCCTGTTTCGCGAACAGTGGTCAGCTTTGCGTGAGCATCGAGCGAATCTATGTGACCGCCAAAAACTACGACGCCTTCCTGTCTGCCTTCACCCAGAACGTGCGCGAAATGAAGCTCGGCGCCGGAACCGACTGGGATATCGACATGGGTCCATTGATTAGCGAGAAGCAGTTCGAGCGAGTTCGTGGCCAGGTGATGGATGCCATCTCTAAGGGTGCCAAGCTCGAGGTTGGCGGCAAGGTTCGCCCAGACATCGCACCGACCTTCTTCGAACCAACTGTGCTAACCAATGTCTCGGACGACATGGAACTCGGTCGCGGGGAAACCTTCGGTCCGGTGGTTGCGGTATACAAGGTCGCAGATGACGCCGAGGCGATTCGCCTCGCCAACGACACCGACTACGGTCTGAACTCCAGCGTTTGGGGTGGTTCGGCGGCGCTCGCGGCAGCAGAGCACATGGAATCTGGAACGGTAACCATCAACGAGGGTTTCAGCGCCAGCTTCGCTTCGCACGATGCGCCGATGGGTGGCATGAAAACATCGGGTCTGGGCCGTCGTCACGGTCGTCAGGGTTTGCTGAAATACACGCAGCCTCAGACCATTGCGGTTCAGCGCATCATCGGCATCGCGCCAATCGGAAAACAAACCAACCAGGCGTTCGCTAACCTCATCACCAAACTCCTAAAGATCTGGAACAAAATCTCATGAATTACAAAGTTCCCCTAAACGGTTCGCGCCTCTTGGTGACCGGCGGTGCCAGTGGCCTTGGACGTCAGCTTGCTCTGCAGTCGGCAGCCAAAGGCGCACACGTGATCATTTGGGATTTAAACAAGGACGCAGCAACGAAGGTTGCAACCGAGATCAAGAAGGCGGGTGGCAGCGCCGAATCACACCAGATCGACATCACGGATCGCGAGGCAGTCAACAGGTTGGCTGCAAAGGTTGGCGCGGTAAACATCCTGGTCAACAACGCTGGAGTGGTCTCGGGTGACTGGTTCCTCGATCTCGACCCAGCCTCGATTGAACGCACCTATCGCGTCAATGTGCTTGCGCTCTACTGGGTCACCGCGGCGTTCCTGCCAGCGATGGTCCAGAACAACAACGGCTGCGTGACCACAATCTCTAGTGCCTCGGGAATGCTCGGCGTTGCCAAGTTGAGCGATTACGCGGCCAGCAAGTTCGCCGCATTCGGAATGATGGAGTCGCTTCGTGCAGAGTTACGTGCCAAGGGCTCCTCAGTGAATACCCTAACGGTCTGCCCGCACTACATCGGTACCGGAATGTTCGACGGCGTACGAACCAAGTTCCCTTGGCTGCTACCGATTCTCGAAGAGGCAAAGGTTGCCGCCAAGATTCTGCGCTCGGTAGAGAAGGGCAAGGCGATGTTGGTCATTCCAAGGTTCGTCCACGTCATTCCAATCGTTCGAGCACTGCCGATTCGTGCTTTCGACCGAATCACCGACTTCTTCGGCGTGAATCAAACGATGGACGATTTCCGCGGCCGCAAATAATTCGGCGTTAAATTTGATTGAACTAATTTCAATGGGAAGTTGATCGCCGTGACCTTCGACGTAATTTTTCTGTTTGCCTCTACCGTTGGCGGCAACAGAATGTATCAAGTGAAACAGTGGATTCAGCCACTGCAGAGACTTTCCAAGAAGACATCGCTCGCGTTCGTTACCGACAACCAGTTGGCTGCCGATGCCGCCCGAGAGGCTGGTCTAGAGGTGCGCCAATACCCTACGGCACAGAGTTCGGTCAGTGTATTTGCCGACCTGGAACCGAAGGTGGTTCTCTATCCGCGCAAGGGTTACGACAGCCAGCTTCACACCGCCTATCCAAACGCGTTCCACGTATTCATCGGGCATGGCGAATCCGACAAGGCGTACACGGCCGATAACCACATGCGCTATTTCGACTACATTTTCCTGGCCGGGGAGATGGGTAAGCAGCGCCTGCGTGAAAACTTATTCGACTACCCAACCGAGGGACGCAGCGTTCTGACCGGACGCCCGCAACTTCTGGATGAGCTGCCAACTCCGCCGGATGACTTCGTGAAGAACCCTGCGAAGAAGACCATTATCTACACCCCGACTTCAGACTTCCTAACCCCAATCAACCAGTACGCATCGATTGCGAGTCATGGCGTTTCATTGATGGAAACGCTTCTGGCTGCTGGAGACGAGTACCAGGTTATCTACAAACCACACCCGCTACTCGGCTCCAAACTTCCGGCGAACCTAGCCGCTCACAAAAAGGTGCTCGAGATGATCGAGAATGCAGACTCCGACCACTATTACGACACCTCACCATTCGGCTGGCAGCTTGGCTATGCCGACATCATGATCACCGACGTTTCGGCCGTTGCCTACGACTGGCTAGCAACCGGTAAGCCACTGGTCGTTACCAAACCTCCTCACCCAAACGC
>JBEBAN010000013.1:0-25268 GCA_041158865.1 Actinomycetota bacterium | reverse complement strand
GGGTGGCATTTTTGGTAGGTTTTGTGCACCAATTCACGATTAATATGGTTTCCATGACCTTAGCCACCAACTGGCCTGCAATTTTGGGCAAACTCCTTCGCAAAGACGAGCTGGAGCGCGCCGAAGCTGACTGGGCAATGACTCAGATCATGGCAGGCGATGCAAGCGCGGCTCAGGTCGGTGCTTTCATGCTGGCACTGCGCTCAAAGGGCGAGACTCCAACGGAACTTGCCGGCTTGGTCGACGTTATGCTCAGAAACGCAGTCATCCTGGACACCGGAAACGACGCCGTTGACATCGTCGGCACTGGGGGAGACATGGTGGGCACTGTAAACATCTCGTCGATGGCCGCCATCCTGACTTCGGCCGCCGGTGTTCCGGTTATGAAACACGGTTCTCGATCAGCCAGCGGCAAAACTGGTTCGTCCGAGATGCTTGAAGTATTGGGGATTCGTCTAGATCTCTCACCCGAACGTGTATCCGATGTGTTTAGGGAAGTGGGCATTACCTTCTTCTTTGCCCCGGTATTTCACCCAGCGATGCGTTATGTTGCTCCAATTCGACGCGAACTGGGCATTCCCACGACATTCAACTTCCTTGGACCGCTGGCTAACCCAGCCCAACCAATTGCCACGTCGCTTGGCGTCGCGGACGCCTCTGTAGCTCCGCTGATGGCAGCCGAAATGGCTGCTCGTGGGCGTTCGGCGTTGGTTTTTAGAGGTTCAGATGGCCTCGATGAGCTAACAACCACCGGAATTAGCCGTATTTGGCAGGTTTCTGGGGGAGAAGTAGACGAATCTGAGTTCAAGCCAGCGTCGCTGGGCATCTCCAAAGCATCCCTAGAGCAGTTAATCGGTGGCGATCCTCAGCACAACGCGCACGTTGCTAAATCTCTTTTTGAGAATCCATCCGCAGGTCCGATTTCGGACATCGTGAAATTGAACGCGGCAGCCGGTCTGGTTGCTTATGAACTTGCTAAGGATTCGTCGAAAGTTTCGGCAGATCTAGATTCGCGTTTCGCTGATGCGTACCAAAAGGTCACGGTGACTCTTGAGAGCGGCGCGGCAGCCGAGAAACTCTCACAGTGGATGGCGGCGACGCAGGCATAGGGAATAGGCGCCTAACCGATCACCAAAACGTTACTTGACATAATGTACATTATCAGCGATTTTTGCGAGGCTTCACCGGGACACCAAAGAGCCGCATAGACGTCTGCATAAGGTAACCAATACAAACTGCAAAGATAAGCGTGCCTTCACGCGCCTGGCCTCCCATGAGAACGCCAATCACCAAAACGGTAACCTCAAACATCGTTCTGACGATCCAAAATGGCCAGCCAAGAACTTCAGCCGTTCCAACCATGATGCCGTCGCGCGGACCCTTACCAAAGTTGCTGCTGATGTACATTCCGGTCGCCGTAGCCACAATGAGCATTCCCAGGACGAACGACGCCAGCTGCCAGACGTAGCCGGAAAGCTCTGGTAGGAATGGTGTCCAGAAATCGCACCAAATACCAATCAAAAGACCATTCAGAACGGTTCCCAGCCCGTATTTTTGCTTTAGCGGTAACCAGCAGATCAAAACGATCGCACTAACGGTTACCGTGGCCCAGCCGAAGCTCATACCGGTCTGCTTAGATATTCCCTGCGCGAAAACGTCCCAAGGTGGTACACCGATCGACGCGTGAACCAGCAAAGCCAAACCAAGTCCGTAAATGAACAACCCGAAATTCAACGTGAACAAACGCCAAAGGACTGAACGGCTAGATTGGTTAGACATAAGGTAAGCCTAGGTGAGGAGCGTGGAATGTCCGGAAAGAACTACCTCTCCCCTGCCAAATTCCGGATTTTTGCCCATCGAGGCACCACCGAACTTGGAGCCGTAGAAAACACCATCCAGGCCTTCAAGGACGCTGTCGCAAGTGGAGCTGATTACGTTGAGACCGATGTACAGGCCACCAAAGACGGTGAAGTTGTGGTTTTTCACGACTCAGACTTACGACGGATCCTCGGAATCAATAAACAAATCGCGGATGTAACCCTGAAAGAGCTTGAAACTCTCGCAGCGAACCGTCAAATTGAAATCCCTAGGCTCGAGGTTGCACTGGGTGCTTTGCCGACAGCCAGGTTCAACATCGACATCAAGGCTCTGGCAGCAGCGGAAGAAACAGGCAGGTTGATTGAACGATTCGGCGCGAGCGATAGGGTCCTAGTTTCTTCGTTTGGCGCTGGGCGCCGATTAGCAGCGCTTGCAGTAATGCCAGGTGTTGCCACTTCGGCAGATTCGTCTCGAGTCATTTCTCTTCGACTTGGTTTGGCGCTTCGAAACAAGCAGCTGGTTGATCGTGCCCTTGGCGGTCTAGACGCGGTTCAAATTCCCACGCATCTTGGGCCGATTCGTCTCGACAGCAAGAGCCTTATTGATGCCTGTCACGAACGCGGAGTTGAAGTTCACTATTGGACTATCAACGATCCGGGCGAAGCCAAACGATTGTGGTCGCTTGGTGCCGATGGAATTGTCACCGACCGCTGTAAACTTATGGTGATGGAACTAGCGGAATAGGCTAATTAGTTCCCAGAGTTTTAGTAGTCGAATTCAATCAGAAAGCGAATCAATGGCACAGCAGACAATGCGCGGAATGCGTCTCGGATCACAGTCACTGGAATCCGAAGCCGGTGTAGTGCTCGCAGAGCGTAACAACCACGTCTATCGTTGTGCCGACGGTCACGAAACCACCATGGTTTTCGCAGCAGAGGCTGAGCTTCCTTCGAGCTGGCAATGTAAAGTTTGCGGTCAGAACGCACTTCTAGTTGCCGCCGAGGGTGCAGTAGTTGCTGACGAGAGTGACGAGAAGTCGGCTAGAACCCACTGGGAGATGCTTCTTGAGCGTCGCACCATTGAGGAACTAGATGAGATTCTTCAGGAGCGACTAGAAGACATCCGTGCCCGCCGCGAAGCTGCTAAGGCTACTAACTAAAGTTTCGTTGTCGTTCTTCTCGACCGCAGAAACAACCAGATCCAAATAAGGCCAGTCGCTACCGCTGCCGCCGGGTCAAACATCCAACCACCGAGCATCGCTAGGGTCTTTTGCTCTACTAATGGCAAGTCTGCTACCACATACTCAGGCACATAAGCCTTGGTCGATGCCACGACGTTGCCGTGAGGATCAATCATCGCCGATGGGCCAACGGTTGAAACATTCACCAGGGATCGACCGGTTTCTATTGCTCGCAGCCTAGCAATTGCCAACTGCTGAACGCTCTCATCGCTCTTTCCGAAGTCGGCATTATTGGTCTGAGCAACCAGAATCGTAGCGCCCTGATCTACCGCGTCGCGCGGGAGCTCGTCGATGGCTTCTTCAAAGCAAATCAGGATTCCAACCTTGGTGCCGGCTGTTTCGAAAATTGGATCACGGGTTCCAAAGTTGTATCCGCGGGTAATCATGCCAACCAGATCCGGGCTAAGTGCGTAAAAGAAATCGCGGTCGGGTACGTATTCACCAAATGGAACAGGACGCTTCTTGTCGTACTGGTCCACCTCTCCCCTACCGGGTTCGAATAGTTTTGAGCTGTTAAAGATCTCGACGTAGTCGTCGGTGTGCGTGATAGTACCGATGATTAGAGGCTTAGTGAGGTGTTCATTCACCAACTCGCTAAAGTAGGCTGCAACCTCTGGGTAGTCGTCGGGGTTTAAGTCGCTCGCATTCTCCGGCCACACCACTAGGTCGAACTTCTCCTTAGCCGCCAGCAATTTCTCGGTGACGTCTGCGTGGTTTTTGAGAATAGTGCCTGGGTCCTCATTAGCGAATAGACCGGCATTTGCATTGCCTTGAATGCCTGCAACTCTAAGGTTGCCAGCAGCGGCAACGGGAACAACGGATAGAGAGATAGGTACAGCCAAAGCTACGAGCCACGCAGCCAGAACCCGTGTGACGTTGAATCTGCTTCTAGCGACCAGCAACTTCTCGAATGTGTAGATCACTAGGAAGACGACGATGAATGTAAGGAGCCCGAAACTCCCTACTGAAACCCAGTGCGCTAACGGTGAATCGGCTTGTGACATACTCACGCGACTCCACGGGAACCCACCGTAAGGAAAGTGAGTCGTAACCCATTCCCGCCCGGTCCAAACGGTGGCAACGCTAACTGCCAAAAGGCCTGGGCTGAGTTTCACTCGTGTCAGCATCGACGTGATACCAGAGGCGATGGCGAAGAAGCTTGCCTCACAGGCTGCCAGTGCGATTAGCGGCTCTGGCCCTAGGTACTGGCTAATCCAATAAATCTGAGCGGTGAAATAGCTGAATCCACCAATGAACCCAATCCAAAGCGACGACCAAAATCCGATGTTTTTGACTGAAAGAAACAAACCAAGAAGCGATAGCAGGATGGCCGGCCAGAAGTTGAACGACGGATAGGCAAAGTATGCGACTAATCCGCTCAAAACCGCGAGACCTAATCTCTTAGGCATAGTAAGAGTAAGCAACGATACCTCGCTTCACCTGATCAATAGCCCTAGCGGCACTCACCGCAAGGGTTCCTTCCGAAACTCGCCCGATTTGCTCCAAGAGATCGACAACCTGCTTGCAAAGCCTAATGAAATCTCCAATAAGGAACCCGCCTTCGTAAAGAACGGAATTCAGTGAACCACCGTTGGTCCATCGATGCATGGCGTAGGACGCACTTGGATCGAGAGGGCTGATCAACTTTAGTCGATGACGCTTCAACGCCACATTTACCTCAAACAGTACGTCCTCGCTGGCTACCAGTAAGTCTCTGAAGTTACCCTTCGGTAGTCGCGGATAATCTTCATCGTCATCACGTCGTTGCTCGAAAACAAGTGCGGTGGTCAGCGCTGCAAGTGTTGCGGCATCCGCATTGTCCCAGGTTCCACGGCGGACCAACTCCGAAACCAGGAAGTCTCTATCGCCATAGATAGTCGCCAATTTCTCGCCGGCCTTCAAGACTTCAAGGTCGCCACCGTGATGTTCCTTAAGATAATCGAATTCGACCAGTACCGAACAAATGCGATCGAAAGTCTTTGCAACCTGATTGGTTCTCGATTCAATTTGATCGACGACCGAATCAATCTCTCTGCGCAGCTTCCAATAGCGTTCGCCCCATCGAGAATGTTGTTCACGCTCAGGGCAGCGATTGCAAGGGTGACGCTTGACCTCGTTTTTGAGTCTGGCCAACTCTTTTTCCAGTTTGCTCCGACTCTCCGAACCGCGTAAGTCTCTACCTCGGTCTCCACGTGGCCTAGTTGCGGAAAGTTGCTTCTCGATGTCGCTGATTTGTCTGCGCAATTCCGAGAAGGAGAAGAAATCGCCCAGGTGGCATTCCATGGCCTGCTCGTACCCAGAGACTGACACTTCTTTCTCACGAATTGTCCTCGCTAGGTGGACCACGGAACGGTCGGCCTGGAACTGTGCAAACGACGTCTCAAGAACCTGTCTAGAGCGCTCGCGACTGAAAGCGTTGACCAGATTCACAGCCATATTGAAAGTGGGTCGAAATGAACTGATTAGTGGGTAGGTGCGCTTCGAGGCAAGTCCAGCGACAGTTGCTGGTTCTAGGTTTCCACCCCACTGAATAACCGAGTGGCCTTCCGTGTCAATCCCGCGACGGCCAGCGCGACCAGTCAGCTGAGTGTATTCACCAGGAGTGATTTGAACGCGCCCTTCACCGTTGAACTTGTCCAGTCGGTCTAAAACAACTGTTCTGGCAGGCATGTTGATTCCCAGGGCTAACGTTTCAGTTGCGAAGACAACCTTCACCAGTTTTCTAAGGAACAACTCTTCAACGATTTCTTTGAAGACCGGAAGCATACCTGCGTGATGAGCTGCAACTCCAAGTTCCAGTGCCCTGCTCCAGTCATAGAAGCCAAGAGTTTCCAAGTCCTCTTCTTCGATGTCAGCGGTGCGCGCCGCGATGATTTCATGAATCTGAGAACGATCCTCTTTGGTGGTGAGGTTTAGGTTTGCGTGCTGGCACGCCTTTACCGCAGAGTCACAGGCCTTTCTGGAAAAGATGAAGAAGATTGCCGGTAGAAGGTTGGCATCCTGCAGAAGTTCAATGGTGTCGGGTTTGTCTAACTTCGGTAGCTTTGGTTCGTTACGATAGCCACCTCTGAATTTACCCGCTCGAGGGTTTCTCACCTGAGCGGTGCGCGTCTTGGCAAGGTGCTTAGTTACCAATTCGGGGTTCACCGTTTGGTCTCTTGATTTGGCAGAGAACAAATCGAGCAGTTCATCTCCAAATAGAACGTGCTGAGTGAGCGGAACCGGGCGAATCTCGGAGACGATGATCTCGGTCTCACCTCTAACCTCTTGTAACCAGGCACCGAACTCTTCAGCGTTCGAGACTGTAGCGCTAAGTGAAACCAGCTTCACGTCTTTAGGTAGGTGAAGAATCACCTCTTCCCAGACCGCTCCCCTGGCTCGGTCAGCGAGGTAATGCACCTCGTCCATGATTACGAAGCCAAGGTTCATCAGATTCATGGAACCCGTGTAAATCATATTGCGCAAGACCTCAGTGGTCATCACCACAATCGGAGCATCTGAATTGATGTTGTTGTCACCAGTGAGAATTCCAACGCGGTCGTCGCCGTAGCGCTTACACAACTCCTGGTACTTCTGATTACTTAGCGCCTTGATTGGTGTCGTGTAAAAAACCTTCTGCTGCTTGCTCAGGCTCAGGTGGATTGCGAATTCACCAATAACCGTCTTACCGGCTCCGGTAGGTGCAGCCACAAGTACGCTCTTCTGTTTCTCTAGAGCCACACAGGAATCCAGCTGGAATTTGTCCATGGAATAACCGAGCATGCCTGAAAACTCATTTAGCACTGGAAGCGCGGCGCGGCTCTTGAACGCCTTGTAGCCCTCGGCAGGGCCCTGTTCGTTAGGCATTCGAACGACGACGGTCTGAGATCTTGGCAACTAAGGCAGCTAGCAGGTACAGACCAATCAGTGGAAGCGCCAGTAGCAACATGGACATCGGGTCGCTTACTGGAGTAGCCATCGCCGAGATTAAGGCACTTAGGAAGATGGCCAGTCGCCAGCCCTTGATAATCGAGGCAGCCGTTAGCACTCCGAGATAGTTCAAGAGAAGCAATACGGCAGGTAGAACCAGCGCGGCACCAAACACCAGCAGCACACGCAATGCGAAGAGGATGTAGTCATTGGCATTGATGATTGCGGCCGAGCCTTGAGGGGCGAACGAAAGCAGGCCAATTACGAAGTGCGGAATAAGGGTCCAGGCTAAGTAGCAACCCGAGAGAAAAAGTGGTGTCGCAACCGAAACGAAGGTGATTGTCACACGTTTGGTTTTCTTGTCTAAAGCCGGAGCGATGTACGCCCAAAGGTTGTAAAGCCAAATCGGACTCGCAAAGATGATACCGAGGAAGATAGACACCTGCATGCGCAAATCGAATGGTGCGGCCACCGAGCCGAAGTTGATGGATGCAGTGAAGCCGGGGTTACTTGAGAGTTCTTGGAAAGGCTGCTGCAGAAGAGCGAATACTGGATCGAAGCAAAACCAACCGCCAACCGCGCCAAGTCCGATGAACAGGAATGACCAATAGAGTCGATTTCTAAGTTCGCGCAGATGGCTTCCGAGACTCATCCGCTTCTCGGGATTGCGTCTGGCCATTACTTATCGGAAGGCTTGTCGCCCTTGTCCTTTTTGTCTGCGGCGCGCTCATCACCCATGGTTTTCATTTCCTTGCGGAAGATGCGCATGGATTCACCAAGGCTCTTAGCCAAACCTGGAAGCTTTGGCCCGCCCCATAATAGAAGTACGAGTAGAACGAGAACAATGATGTGCCATCCCTCGAGTCCGTTTCTGAACATTTTTACTCGCTTTCCTTTGCCTGTAAATCCTTTAGGTGCTCTACTAGCCTACGTTGTTTGGCCTCGCGTTTCTTGGTTCTAGCATCAAGAACCTCGCGACGATTAGCCTTCGCCGCTGGCAGGGTTGGAAGCTCAGAGCGCGTTTCGATTGATTCAACTTTAGGTAAGTCTTGAATGAACTTGGCTTTCCTTCGGTTGAATTTCTCAAGCTGGTGATTTAGTCCCTTGGACTTATTCCCTAGGTAGACCAGAGCGACTAAGAAGACAAAACCCGATGCGACGGGTAATAACCAGACGTAGATGCCCATTACTCCACGTCCTCAGGGATGTAAGCAGAAAGCGACTGTAGTGCGAATTGGCGCACCACTTCCCTAGCCTCGGCTGGAGCAATGACTTTGGCGTGAACGCCGAAGCGACATACCAACGGACCCAAGTCAGGTAGGTAGCCTAGGCGAATTTTCACTTTGATGTTTTCGTCTCCGGATTTTGCCGGCTCCTCGATCGTGGTGAACATCGCTGCCAACTTGTACGCCTCTGGCGCTAGCTCGAGAGTTACTTCGACGTCGGTGTCTCGTGGACTGTAAATGGGCGAGGTTTCATCAATTTCAGATGCCGCGTCCAAGGCCTCTTGGCTTCGCTCAATGTCAAGCACTGCCGCGTCGACCATGTGGTCGAGCCGGAAGCTGCGAACCTCTTCGCGGCGCAGGCAGTAGCCACGCAGGTACCAGTGCTCTTCGCCTGCTACCAGCAGCAGAGGGTCAATCTCACGATTGGTCTCTTCACCCTTGGTATTCACGTAATGACAGGTGATTCGCTTATTAGTAAGTATGGCGTGACGGATAACCGCGAGATCAGCGTCAACTTTGCTCGGATTCACAGCGATTTCTTCTGAATCCGGCTGCGCAGTTTGTAGAAGTTCAACTAGTTCATCAATGTCTTTTGAGCCTTCAAAGCCTGGCAGTGTTCGCAAGTATTGCAGTCCCGAACTGAGTGCAATGGATTGCGCTGCGGTAATGAGGGGCACACCCTGAGGACCTTCATCAAGTTCCAGGCAAACAATCCCATCTTCTTCGTCTACACGTTCCAAGTCGATGAAGTAAGGAAGTTGTTCCTCGGCGTTACGTGGCATGAACGAGGTTAGATTGATGGTTCCCAGCATCGATCGCATGGTCTTACGCGGTACTGAGAAGTGTTCGGCGAGTTCGTCGATGTGCATCTCCCCTTCGCGCTGGAGTAAAGCAACAACCGACATTAGCGTGTTGTAGCGCTCATCTCCTGGGAGAGCAAACTTCAACTTAGGCATGGTTGGCAACCACCGCCTTAAGGGTTTCTTGAATCAATTCCGAAAGCTCTCTCGGCTCCACCACGGTCACCGAACGGCCGAATTCCATGAGCTCCTCTGCTAGCAGTTGCAGGTCGTAGTAATTGACGTTCACTTCGGCGGGCTTTGATCCAGTTACTTCAAAGTGCATCGCAGCAGTTGTTCCAGGTTTGACCACGATTTTTGCAACATTCGATTCGAACAGCTCAGCCAGTTCGCGCTTGGCGATGGCAATAGCGGTGTCGCTAGCTGGTGCGAAGGTTTCATCGAGGCGGATGACTCTGGAGTGGATACGTTTCAGCAGGAAGTTTCGCGCTGCTCCACGATCTTGATCAAAACCAAGCAAGGTCCATAGTCCGTTGTTGTGAACCAACTGCCATGGCTCAACGGTTCGCACAGCCTCTTCGCCGTCAGGCTTTCGGTAGGTGAAACGCACTACGGCACGGTCTTCAATAGCGCGACGAATCGGAGAGAAAGCTGGCTCAACTGTATTCAGCTTTGGCGTGATTCCAATGTTCAGAGAAGCCTCTGCGCGGTCTGCAATCGCTCTCATTCGCGTCAGTGCGTTTGACGCCTCTGGAGAGAGTGCAGCTTGGCTCCAAACGCCCGCTGCGAGCTCTAAAAGCTGTAGCTGACGAGAAGAAAGAGTTACGTTCTTTGGCCAACGGAAGATTTCTCTCGAAATCTTGTAGCGGTAGTCTGCGTCGCCCGGGTTCACACCGTTTGCCGGTTCAATTACGACACCCATGTCTCGAAGTTTTTCTTTATCTCGATCGAACTTGCGGTTTAGAGATAATAGGTTTCCGTCAATCCCACCAGCTTTTTCAACGTCCAAGCGATAGCCACGAATGGCATAGAAGATTTCCTCCTTGGTGAGGCCAACCTCTGTTTGAAGAAGCGCGAGCGTCAGGCTATACAGACGTTCAGATTGATCGTCGGGATCCAACTTCCAATCAGAATCGTCCGCGGTCATGGTTTTACTTGATAACGCCTAGAACATCGATTACGAAGACCAAAGTTGCATTACCTGGGATGCTTCCGTTACCGGTTGCACCATAGGCAAGGTCTGCAGGGATAACGGTAACTACCTGAGATCCAACCTTGGCACCTACAACTGCCTTCACGAACCCAGGGATGAAGTGAGAGTCGTCTAGGACGGCCGCCATTGGCTGACCGATGTCACCGTTGTCACCTTCCCAAGAAGAGTCGAACTTGGTGCCGTCTGACCAGAGGTAGCCGCTGTAGTGAAGAAGAACCGACTGGCCCTTCTTCACAACTGCACCCTTGCCTTCGATGGTGGTGCTGACTGCGAATTCACTTGGGGCTGCTGACTTAGGTACGGTAACACTAGGTACACCGTTGGTGTCGCGAGTTACGGATGGCATGCCATTAGCGGCAGCCTTCTCGTCGCCCACTGCCTTAGGTAGGAAGATCTTTTTGATGTCGAACACCCAAAGCTGCGAGGCCGGTGGACAGGTACCGTCCTCATCCTTGGCTTCATCCTCACAACCTGTGGCAGCGCCTGCAATGGAGCTAGGTACTAGAAGAGCAACGCGGGAACCCTCGCGCACACCACTTAGCGAGGTGCAGAGCTCGCCCTGGGCAGGAATCATCATCTGCTGGGAGTCGGTGCCGTCGTATGGGGTTGCGGAGATCTGATTTTTCGAGGTGCCATCGAAAACGGTGTACTCCCAAGTCACGAACTGACCACCGGTCAACTTTGGGCCCTTGCCTTCAACAATTACGGTGGTCTGAATCTTTGAGACGGTTGAGTCAAGCGGAGACAAGAACTCTACAGTCGGTGCCTTGGCAAGGTCTGTTGAAACTTTTGCCTTCTCTACATCAGTCGTTGATACCTTGTCTTTTTCGTCAACAGGGCAGGTCACCTTTAGTGATTCAAACATCTGCTGTTCGGGCGTTAGGGACGAGCAACCGGTAAGTCCCGCGGTCAAGGTCAGTGCAAGTAGAGCAGCTGTAAGGGTTTTCTTCAAAATGAAGTCTTTCTATAGGTTTCTAGGCAATTTTAGTTTGTAAAACAACGGGTTAGAGGCTTTGGTCCAGTTTCGACGCAGCGGATGTCTCGGCATTGCGAACGGTCTTGCGCAGTTTCTTTTCGCTGACCTTTCGAGTTTCAATGTGTTCTGGGTTCCATACGGCTAGGTCTTCTTCAGTGGCGTTGTTCTTTGCAGCACGAGCCTTGAAACTTGGTAGCACGGTGTTCGGAGCAATTCGTCTTGCGGTTACTAGGAAACCGGTGTGACCGATCATTCGGTGCTCTGGGCGGACCGCAAGGCCTTCTAGGTGCCAGCCACGGACCATGCTCTCCCAGGCTTGCGGTTCTGCGAAGTGACCAGAGCTACGAAGCGCTTCAACAAAGCGCGAGAGCTGCGTAACGGTCGCGACATATCCCAAAACCAATCCGCCAGGAACTAGGGCCTCGGCAACGGCTTCGACACATTCCCAAGGTGCCAGCATGTCTAGGACACAGCGATCTGCATCACCAGTTTTTACATGTTTTGGCAATTCGTCCTGGAGATCACCAAGATGGATTTCCCAGTTCTTTGGGTCTCTTCCGGTGTGAGTGATGACATTAGCTCTAGCGATCTGGGCAAACTCCTCGCGGCGTTCGAAACTGTGTAGGCTTCCGTGCTCGCCAATGGCGCGTAGCAAGTAGAGAGATAATGCACCCGAACCAACACCAGCCTCAATCACACGCGCACCCGGGAAGATGTCGGCTTCAACGATGATTTGTGCTGAGTCTTTTGGATAAATGATTGCCGCTCCACGGGGCATAGACATCACGAAGTCGGTCAGCAGTGGGCGGAACGCAAGGTATTCGACGCCGTACTGGTTTGCAATCACCGAACCCTCAGGCTGTCCAATGATGGAGTCGTGATAGATGTCACCTCGGTGGGTTCCAAAGGAACCGCCTTCAAGCAAAGTGATTGTGTAAAGACGACCCTTAGGGCCTGTTAGTTGGACCTTGTCGCCCGCTACAAAAGGACCGGTGGCTTGCTCTCGGTAGTTCATTGTCATTTGAATAGGTCCTTTAGATCCTTCATGTTTTTGCCCTGCAGGGTGTCCCACAGGATTCGATCCTCGCGTGCCGGGATGATCATTACGTTAGGAATTCCAACGGCTTTGGTGCCTGCCGCTTCTGCGCTGAGGATGCCCGAAATTGAATCCTCGAAAGCGACACAATCTTCAGGCTTTACACCGAGTAGCGAAGCTGCCTTTAAATATGGTTCCGGATGTGGTTTTCCGTGGACGACATCGTCGCCAGCCACAATCATGTCAAAAGCATCGAACGGAATGGCATCTACGACCTGCTGAGCCATGTGGCGCAGCGACATGGTTACCAAAGCGGTCTTCACACCTTTCTTGCGAAGAAGTCGCAAGAGCTCTTGGGCTCCTGGTCTCCAAAGGATTTCCTTCTCGAGCGACTCGGTCACAGAAGCGGTTAATTCGGAGAGTATTTCGTCATGCGGCATATCAACACCGAGTTTTTCGGCGAAAAGTTTCGTTGAGGCGGTGAGGCTGAGTCCAACCATTTCAAGGCCGTCTTCTTCCGACCAACTGCCGCCAAGTTTCTCAGCCAATTGACGCTCGGATTTGAGCCAGTGCGGTTCCGAATCGATTAGGGTGCCATCCATGTCCCACAGGACTGCTTTAGGCAGGCGGTTGAATAGCATGCAAGAAGTTTACCTTCCAGCAAGAGTCTAGAATTGAGGTTCTGGGCTTGCGAAATGGGATGAACTTGGTGGAAATGTTTTCTGGAAGAACGCTAATTGTTGCGTTTGAGGGCTGGAACGACGCTGGCGAAGCCGCTAGTGGTGCAGCACGATTCCTCTTAGACACCGTGGGAGCCAACCCAGAGTTCGAAATTGAGCCACAGGATTACTACGACTTCCAATTTGCCCGCCCACAGGTTTACTTTGATACCGAGGGCAAGAGGGCTCTGCGTTGGCCAGGTGCAGTTATCTATAAGCCAGACATGGCTGAACTATTCAACTTACGCGTGCTTCTGGGGGTTGAGCCAAACCGCAATTGGCAACAATTCACTTCGGAGTTGGTTGATCAAATCGAAGCTTCAGAAGTCGATTCCGTGATCTTCCTCGGCGCGCTACTCGCAGACGCACCTCACACCCGACCGATTCAAGTGACCGCAACCAGCGCCAATCCAGACGTTTATGCTTTCGCAGAAGTTGAAAAGGCAACCTACGAAGGTCCGGTGGGTATTCTCACACTTCTTGCAATGGAGCTTGAGAAACGAGAGATCCCTTCGATGTCGCTCTGGGCTTCGGTGCCACACTACGTACACAACGGACCGGCTCCCAAGGCTTCTCTTGCACTGCTGATCGAAATCGAGAAGTTCATTTCGATGCAGTTTGACCACGGCGAACTACCCGGCGAAGCGTTCAAGTGGGAACGTGCTGTGGACGAGCTAGCCGAGTCTGATGAAGACTTGGCAGAGTATGTGGTCACTCTGGAAAAGACCCGTGACGAGCTCGATGGAGCTTCTGGAGATGTTATTGCGCGCGAAGTCGAGCAGTTCCTGCGCGACTCAGACGAAGAGCGCTAAGCCGAAACTAGACCGGTATTTAGAAGCACCAAGATCAAGACACCTACTGCGATTCGCCAAACCACGAACGGCGTGAACGAGCCCTTTGCCAAGTACTTCAGTAAATAAGTAATTACGGCAAGACCAACGATGAAGGAGACCACGGTGGCGATGCCTGTTGCAACCAAAGCTGAACTCGGCAGGTCTCGGTAGGTCTTCGCAAACTCATATAGTCCACTGGCGATTACCGCAGGAATGGCCAGGAGGAAGCTGTAGCGTGCGGAGGCTTCGCGCGTGTAACCAAGTAGCAAACCAGCCGTAATGGTGCCACCGCTTCGCGAGACACCTGGAATAACGGCAAGCATCTGCCCTAGCCCAAACAGAATGCCGTGACCGGTAGTTAGGTCGGTAATCTGTTTGGTTTTCTTACCGATGTAGTCAGCCAAGCCCAGTAGCAGGCCAAAAAAGATCAAAGTGAAGCTTACAATCCAGAGGTTCCTCAAGTCGGTTTCGATGACGTCTTTGAACAAAAGACCCGCAACGACCACTGGTAGTGATCCGATGATGACCAACCAGCCCATCTTTGCGTCGGGGCTCGGGCTCTTCGAGAATCCGGATTTGAACCAAGCACCGATGATGCGTTGAATGTCTCTCCAGAAATAGATCACGACCGCGACTTCAGTACCCAGCTGAATCGTTGCAATAAAAGCAGTAAGTTCCGGCTTGGTGAGGTCGGTGGCAAGCAGGCTCTGTACGAGCTGAACGTGTGCCGAAGAAGAAATGGGCAGAAACTCGGTAAGACCCTGAACCAATCCAAGAATCAGTGCGTCGAGAAAAGTCACTCAGCTTCCTCGGCGAGTTCGAACGGTAGAAGTTCTTCGTAGGAGTCTTGAAGCGATTCTTCGTAATCTAGAAATGCTTCTTCAAGCAGACGGTATGCTCGCTCTAGCGCGGCAGTATTCCCGGACTGTTGCTGAGAAGCAACGGTCAGATGATTTTCAAGCGCAGCAATGAAATGCTGGAGTGCAACGCGTGGGTCTTTAGCCATAAGCCAAACCTAACCCCAATCCCTTGGTTTATGAAGAACCTCTAGACCTTTTGGGTGGTAAAGTTGGAAAGGCTCAAGTCCGGGTGGCGGAATGGCAGACGCGCTAGCTTGAGGTGCTAGTCCTCGATAGAGGGTAGGGGTTCAAGTCCCCTTTCGGACACCGCAGGTGGCTCACGATCTCGTGGGCCACCTATTTTTTGGAAGAAATTATGAACGAAACAGTCTTGGGTCTCCTTCGGCACGGTCAAACTGACTGGAATGTCGACATGCGGCTGCAAGGTATTTCCGACATCCCGCTAAATGACCGTGGTCGATCACAGGCGAGAACCGCTGCCCCAAAAGTCGCGTTCGGAAAATGGGACCTAGTACTAACCTCTCCCCTGTCTAGGGCGCAGGAAACAGCCGAAATTGTAAGCCACTCTTTACCAGGAGCTGAACTGGCCACACATGAATTACTGCTTGAGCGTTCCTTTGGAATAGCCGAGGGTTTGACCTATGAGCAATGGCGCGAACAGTTCGGTTCACTGCATCACGCCGAGGGCGCCGAATCAATTGAAGACTTAACGCTACGCGTAGAGGCCCTGTTGCAGGACCTAGCCACTACATACCCAGGCAAGCGAATTTTGGCTGTAAGTCATGGTGCATTCATCCGTCGAGTGATCAATGTGGTTAGCGCGGGCGAACTCCCACGCGAAGGTGACCGCTTCGGTAATGCGTCGCTGTCTGTCATTGCACATTCCGAGGACAAGTGGCGCGTCCTGGATTTCAATCCGGTCGGATTAGGCGACTAAACCGAGAAGTACTTAGCTTCCGGATGGTGCAGCACCATGGCGTCGGTGGACTGCTCTGGGTGCAGTTGCAGTTCCTCGCTTAGAGTGACCCCGATTACTTCCGGCTTGAGTAGTTCAACCAACTTGACGCGGTCTTCGAGTTCCGGGCATGCCGGATAGCCGAAGGAATACCTCGCCCCACGATATTCGAGGCTGAATAAACCCTCTACATTCTCAGGGTCTTCATCAGCAAACCCAAGCTCCTCACGGATGCGACCGTGCCAGAATTCGGCCAATGCTTCGGTGAGCTGTACCGAAAGTCCGTGGAGTTCTAGATACTCTCGATAGGCATTCGCAGCATAAAGCTCGCCAGTAACTTCGGAGATGTGATCGCCCATTGTGACCAACTGGAAAGGAACGACGTCGATCTTTCCCGAATCCTTGGACGCGACGAAGTCGCTTAGGCAGAGGTGACGATCACGACGTTGGCGAGGGAATGAGAATCGCATGCGCTCGGTGAACGGCTCACCCTCTCCCCCTGGGTGATGCAAGATTACCAATTCGTTTCCATCGCTATAGGCCGGGAAATAGCCGTAGACAACAGCCGGATTCATTAGTGACTCGGTTTGGATTCGCTCCAGCCAGGAACGCAGTCTAGGTCTACCCTCGGTCTCAACCAATTGTTCGTAGGAGACGCCATCTTCGCCTCGAGAGGGCTTGAGGCCCCACTGCCCCATGAATGTTGCTCGTTCATCCAGGAAGTTGGCAAAGTCACGTAGCGGAATTCCTTTGATGACTCTAGGGCCCCAGAACGGTGGCTCAGGAATGCGGTTCTCGGTGCTCACATCAGAACGATTTGGAAGTTCGTCGTCCGGGGTTAATTGAAGCTTTGATCCTGTCGGAACCAGACGCTTACGAAGTTTAGGAAGTTCGGCACCTGCAACGCCACGCTTCACCGCCATGATCGAATCCATCAGGCTAAGGCCCTCAAATGCATCACGAGCGTATCGCACCTCACCATCGAAGACCTCGGCTAGGTCCTCTTCCACGAATGCTCTGGTCAGTGCCGCTCCACCGAGGATCACAGGCCAGCGGCTGGCGACTCCTCGCGCGTTCATCTCTTCCAGGTTTTCCTTCATGATGACTGTCGACTTAACTAGAAGGCCGCTCATTCCAATCACATCGACATTGTGCTCTTCAGCCGCTGCCAAAATTTCGTTGATTGGTTGTTTAATGCCGATATTGACGGTGTCGTAACCGTTGTTTGCCAAGATGATTTCAACCAGGTTCTTACCGATATCGTGAACGTCGCCACGAACGGTTGCCAGAAGAATCTTTCCTTTGCCTGATTCATCAGTCTTTTCTATCAGTGGCTCAAGATGAGCAACAGCTGCTTTCATTACCTCAGCAGACTGCAGCACGAATGGCAACTGCATCTCGCCTTTACCGAACAGTTCACCTACGGTCTGCATGCCTGCGAGCAGCAAGCGGTTGATGATGTCCAGTGCCGATAGCCCTAAGTCAATGGCTTCGTCAAGGTCGGTTTCTAGACCCTTACGTTCGCCATCGATGATTCTGCGGGTCAACCGCTCTTCCAGCGGAAGCGCTGCTAGTTCTTCGGCACGTGATGCCTTTGAAGCGGCCGCATCCACACCTTCAAAAACCTGAAGGAAATGCGACAGCGGATCGTAGGTAACCAAGCCTTCATCATCGTATTTGCGCCGGTCGTATACCAGGTCAAGGGCGGCTTCAAGCTGAGCCACAGGAATCTTGTTGAGTGGCAAGATCTTGGCCGAGTGTACGATGGCGCTGGTCAAACCAACCTTTACGCACTCTGCCAGGAATACGCTGTTCAAAACCTGTCGAGCAGCCGGATTCAAACCAAATGAGATGTTCGAGACACCGAGTGTCGAGCCAACCCCAGGGAACTCTTCATGGAGTCTACGAATCGCCTCAATGGTTTCGATTCCATCACGTCTGGTCTCATCCTGCCCTGTGGCAATCGGGAAGGTAAGGGTGTCGACAATGATGTCCGAAATGCGCATACCCCAGTTCATGGTCAAGTCATGAATTAGCCGACGCGCAATTTCCAGCTTGTGTTCGGTGGTTCGGGCTTGACCGGTTTCGTCGATGGTCAGCGCTACTACCGCAGCTCCGTGCTCCTTAGCAAGCGGCATGATTCGCTGATAGCGAGAGTTTGGGCCGTCGCCGTCCTCGAAGTTAACGGAATTAATTAAAGCGCGACCGCCGTAGCACTCCAATCCTGCTTGCAGGACAGAAGGTTCTGTAGAGTCAAGAACTAAAGGCAGTGTAGAAGTTGTCGCCAGGCGGAAAACCAGCTCGCGCATGTCGCGAACGCCGTCTCGCCCTACATAGTCAACGCACACATCAAGGGCGTGGGCGCCGTCTCGAGTTTGGGACTTTGCAATTTCTAGGCACTCGTCCCAGTTCTCATCGAGCATGGCTTCACGGAATGCCTTGGAACCATTTGCGTTCGTGCGCTCTCCAATGGAGAAATAAGTTACTTGCTGATCGAATGGTTGATGTTGGTACAGGCTAGCCAAGCCAGGCTCAATGGTGAGCTTCGGGCGGCCTGGCTTTGCCGTCTTGACCGCAGTCGAAATAGCTGCGATGTGCTCCGGCGTGGTACCACAGCAACCGCCAACGAGGCCAGCCCCAAATTCGTTTACAAATGCCAGCTGCGCTTTAGCCAAGTCCTCGGCCGACAGCGGGTAGTAAGCACCTTCACTGGTCAGTACCGGTAGACCAGCGTTAGGCATGACGCTAATAGGCAGCGTGGTGTTCTTCGCCAGATATCGTAGGTGCTCGCTCATCTCGGTTGGACCGGTTGCGCAGTTGAGTCCGATTGCATCGATGCCAAGTGCTTCGAGGACGGTTAGAGCGGCTCCGATTTCCGAGCCGAGAAGCATTGTGCCGGTGGTTTCGATGGTGACCGAGACGACGATAGGAATCCGCATTCCAGATTGCTCCATGGCACGTTTGGCGCCGATGATCGAAGCTTTGGTTTGAAGAAGGTCCTGGGTGGTTTCAACCAGAAAAGCGTCTACCCCGCCGGCTAGCAGGCCAGCGCACTGTTCCTGATACGCGTCGCGCAGTACCGAAAACTTTTCATGCCCAAGGGTTGGCAGTTTTGTTCCAGGGCCGATCGAACCCAATACCCACTTTTGCTCGGGGTACTCGTCTGCAACCGATCTTGCGATTGCAGCTCCAGCTTTAGATAGTTCGAAGATGCGCTCGGTGATGTCGTACTCCGCTAGGTTGGCGAAGTTTGCACCAAAGGTGTTCGTCTCAACAGCCTCTGCGCCAGCATCGAAATACTTGCGATGGATACCAGCGATAAGCTCTGGACGAGTAATGTTCAATACCTCGTTGCAGCCTTCTAGGTTTTCGAAGTCTTCAAGCGAAGGGTTCGCTTCCTGAATCATCGTTCCCATGGCACCGTCGGCAACGACGACCCTGGTGCGAATGGCGTCGATTAGGTTTTGGGAGCGATCGGTAAACATCCCCTCAATTTTATCTTTGACCGTTTGGATAAACTTGTCTAATGCCACAAACCCGTGTAACTAAGAGTCTTATTCAGGCTTCCAAGCCAACACTTTCGTTCGAATTCTTCCCTCCCAAGGATGAAGCTGGAAAGCTGACGCTCTGGAATAGTTTCGACGCGCTTAGTGAGTTGAACCCTGATTTCGTATCCGTCACATATGGCGCCATGGGTTCAAACCAAGAAACCTCATTGGCTGTGGTTGAACGCTTTGCTCCTCGGGTTGCTACCATCGCGCACCTGACTTGTATCGGAGCCTCAGAGGGTTCAATTGCAGGTCTGTTGGCTTCCTATGAGCGTTTTGGTGTTGCCGCTCTCCTAGCTTTACGTGGTGATGTTCCGGCCGGTCAAACCGCACCTGAGGGTCACTTTGCTCACGCAATCGATCTAGTGCACTTTGCTCGTAGTAGATCAGAACTCGAGATTGGCGTGGCGACCTTCCCTGAGAAGCACCCAGAGTCTGCCTCGTTTGAAGCTGATGCGGCGGTTCTCTTTGATAAGGCTTCTGCCGGTGCGAGTTTTGGTATGACTCAACTTTTCTTCAATGCGAAGGCGTACTTCGATCTAGTTGAGCGGAATCGGACCCATGGCATTGACATTCCTATCGTTCCAGGAGTGATGCCTATCGCAAACGCCAAGCAGGTGTTGCGCATGGCTGAAATGAGTGGAGCGGCGGTTCCTAGCGAACTCGAGCTTGCCCTAATGAACGCAATCGACGACGCCGAAGCGCGTGAAATCGGTATGGCATTTAGTGCGCAACTGGTGAGTGAACTTGTTGCTGGAGGAGCTCCAGGCATCCACATCTTTACCTTGAATCAGTCCAAGGCCGCCATCGAGCTGGCAAGGTCCTCAGGACTCGCCTAAAACAAAATGTCTACAACTGTGCCTAGTCTGGCATGGTGAACAACAATTTATTTGATTTAGAAGTCCTGCCTGAATGGGCAACTCGACCAATCGCGGTATTTGACCTTGAGACAACTGGTCTCAACCTAGTTACTAGCCGCATTGTTACAGCCTGTGCACTGAAGCTTGATCCTGCTGGAAATATCATGGGCAATCCAGTTGAGTGGTTGGCTAACCCTAGTGTACCGATTCCTCCAGAGGCTAGTGCCGTGCACGGAGTTACCGATGAGATCGCACAGTCTAAGGGCGCCGATTTGGGAGAAACCGTCGCTTCAATCATCACGACCATCAAAGGATTCTTAGACGAAGGAACTCCTGTCGTTGCCTATAACGCTCCGTATGACTTCACCATTCTTCGCCAGCATGCCGAAGACTTCGGCATCGAATGGCCTCTGGATCCAAAGCCAATCCTTGACCCGCTAGTCCTTGACAAGGCTCTGGTGAAGTTCAGAACCGGCAAGCGACGCCTCGAGATCATCGCGCCTGTCTATGGTGTGGTTCTCACGGATGCCCATAATGCCACCGCAGATGCTGTCGCTGCGGGCCGAGTAGCCCAGGCCATGGCCCGCCAATTTGGAAGCAAGCTGGACATGAGCCTCGATGAACTACACGCTAAGCAGGTGGCTTGGTCTAGGGAGCAGGATCTATCTTTTGCTGACTTCATGCACCGTCAAGGAAAGACCGACTTCTCACCAACCATTGGTTGGCCCGAGAAACCTCGAGCATAAAAAAAAATCCCCGTCGATTTGACGGGGATTTTTTTTGGAGTCTCTAGGCTCCGAAGTTCTTGTAACGTGCGTTGAAGCGCTCGACACGACCAGCTGCGTCCATGATGCGCTGCTTGCCAGTGTAGAACGGGTGCGACTCAGACGAGATTTCAACGTCGTAGACCGGGTAGGTGTTTCCGTCTTCCCATTCGATGGTCTTGTTGCTCGTGATAGTCGAGCGAGTCAAGAAAGCAACTCCCGATGCGAGGTCGCGGAAAACGATTGGCTCGTACTTAGGGTGAATTTCAGCCTTCATTAGTAAATCCTTGAAAAGTTTGGGGTAATGCCAAATGGCAACCTGAAAAGCATACCAGAAATTGATTCCTGAGGCTAGTGTGCTCGAACTTGGAATCGCCCGTTGCTCTTTGTGACTTCTAGTCCGAAGCCGAAAGCTTCGCTAATCAGGTTGCTAGTGATCACATGATCAATCTCGCCCTGTGCCACGATACGTCCTTCATTCAGAAGTAGAGCGTGGGTGAAACCGGTTGGAATCTCTTCCAGGTGATGAGTAACCATGACCATGGATGGCGCAAATGGGCTCGAGGCATAGTGCCCAAGGAGTTGAACGGTCTGTTCCCGCGCGCCTAGGTCAAGGCTGGCCACAGGCTCGTCGAGAAGGAGCAGTTCAGGGTCGGTCATGACAGCTCTAGCCAGCTGAACACGCTTACGCTCGCCATCGCTGAGAGTGCCTACGGCGCGATCTGCGTAGTCGCCCAGGTGCCACTCAGATAGCACGCGACGGGCGCGACGTTCGTCGATGTCCTCATAGTCCTCGGTCCAGCGGCCGGTAATGGCGTAGCTGGCAGTCATCACTGCATTGAGAACAGTTTCGCTGTTAGGGATGTGAGAGATTAAGGCACTCGAAGCAAAACCAACACGAGTCCTCAAATCGAAGACATTCACTCCCCCGAGTTCTTGATCCAAAACGACTGCTTTACCGCTGGTAGGTTGAATCTGTGCTGCTGCTACTTTGAGCAGAGTGGTCTTACCAGCACCGTTCGGGCCGATGATGACCCAACGTTCCGAATCGGCAACTTCCCAGTCAATGCCGCCAAGAATACTCTTGCCATCGCGGGTAACTTGGACATCGTTGAACTTGATTGAAACTGACATGGTTAGAGCCTAAGCGAAGGATGCAATGGCGTTGCGGTAGACACTAATGGTGTCTTCAGCAATGGAGTCCCAACTGAAGTGATCCTCGACACGTTTACGTCCAGCAAGCCCCATTGCGTTCAAGTCAGACTCTTCAAGGGCTTTTTGAAGGGCTGCTGCGGTATCGGCCACGAATCTAGCCTCGTCTAAAGGCTTTCCACTGCCGTCCTGGACCTGTTCGATTGGCACAAGAAGGCCAGTTTCTCCATGCGCCACTACCTCGGGAATGCCACCGGTTTCCGTTGCAACAACTGGGATGCCGCAAGCCATAGCCTCAAGATTCACGATGCCGAGTGGTTCGTAGATTGAAGGGCAGGCAAAAACAGTGGCGCTTGAGAGCACCGCGATCAGTTCGGCTCTGGATAAATGACGTTCAATCCAGATGACACCATCGCGCACCTTTTGAAGCTCAGAAACCAGGTCAGAAACCTGCTGCTGAATCTCTTTGGTATCTGGGGCGCCGGCGCAAAGAACCAACTGCACATCACTTGGAAGTTCGCGCGCAGCTTTCAACAGGTATGGCAAGCCTTTTTGCTGCGTGATGCGCCCAACGAAAACGACTGAGCGCTGGTCTGGGTTCACACCAAGCGAACGAACTAGGTCGGGGTTTGAGGCGCTCTGGAAGGCTGAAAGATCTATACCGTTGTGTACCACCGAGACCTTTTCAGGGTTGATCTGTGGGTAGGCGCGTAGGATGTCTGCGCGCATGCCGTGACTAACCGCGATGATTCCGGCTGCAGCTTCATAAGCCGAACGTTCAATCCAGCTTGAAACCGCATAGCCACCACCGAGTTGGTCGGCCTTCCATGGGCGGAGCGGCTCAAGGCTGTGCGCGGTGATCAGGTGAGGAATTCCGTGGAGTTGTCCGGAAACTTGACCGGCGAAGTTTGCGTACCAGGTGTGGGAATGAACGAGGTCTGCCCCTGCTACATCGGAGACCATCGAGAGGTCTGTAGCCAAGGTTTGAATGGCTGCGTTTGCCGAATCGAAAACATTCGAATAACCGTATGATTTTGTATCTTTTTCATCACGATCATCGCCGAAGCAACGCACCTGAACGTCGATACTGCGACGCAGGACTCTCACTAATTCAGCGACATGTACGCCCGCTCCACCATAAATGTGAGGTGGATATTCTTTAGTGATCAAATCAACTCTCATTACGCAATGTTAACTACGAAATCTCAAAAGCCACTACTATCCAGATATGGCAACACGAAGAATTTTCGGTATGGTCCTCGCGGGTGGCGAGGGAAAGCGTTTGATGCCTCTGACCGCGGATCGAGCAAAGCCTGCCGTTCCATTCGGGGGTAGCTACCGTCTTATTGACTTCGCGCTTTCAAATCTGATCAACTCGGGAGTGCGTCGCATAGTCGTGCTTACCCAGTACAAGTCACACTCGCTCGACCGCCACATTTCGCAGACCTGGCGTATGTCCCCTCTTCTCGGTTCTTACGTTGCCTCGGTTCCAGCCCAGCAGCGTCTTGGTAAGCGCTGGTTCTCCGGCTCCGCCGATGCAATCCTCCAGAGCATGAACCTGCTCTCGGATGAGACTCCTGACTATGTCGTAGTGATCGGTGCCGACCACGTTTACCGTATGGACTTTGACCAGATGGTTGAAGACCACATCGCTTCAGGTCGTGGCGTAACCGTGGCTGCGATCCGCCAGCCGATGTCACTGGCAAACCAGTTCGGCGTTATCGAAGTGGATGAAAGCGACTCAACAAAGATTGCAGCTTTCCGCGAAAAGCCAAGTGACCCTAAGGGCTTGCCAGACTCCCCTGACGAAGTTTTGGCTTCGATGGGTAACTACGTTTTCTCGGCTCAGGCCCTAATCGATGCCATCGAGCACGACGGAAGCCTAGAAGACTCTTCCCACGATATGGGTGGCGACATCATTCCTTACATGGTGAGCCGAAACGACGCCGGAGTGTACGACTTCACCTTCAATGAGATTCCTGGCGCCACGCACCGCGACAAGAGCTACTGGCGCGACGTGGGAACCATTGACTCCTACTACGACGCACACATGGACCTAATCTCCGTGATGCCGATCTTTAACCTATACAACAACGAGTGGCCAATCTTCACTCAGCAGATCAACCTTCCACCAGCTAAGTTCGTTCACGATGGTGAGGGCAACCAGGGTCGCACCACCGACTCAATTGTTTCGCTTGGCACGGTGGTGTCCGGAGGCATTGTCGAACGTTCGGTCCTCAGCCCATGGGTTAAGGTCAACTCGAACTCGCTGGTCACGGATTCGGTCATTCTGGATGGCGCTGTGATCGGTCGTAACGCGACGGTTCGCCGCGCAATTCTAGACAAGGGTGTTGTCATTGCAGACGGAGCGAGCGTTGGCGTTGACCGACAGCGTGACTTGGATCGTGGCTACACCGTAACCGACAGCGGGATCACCGTCGTAGCAAAGGGTACGCTAGTAACACCTTGAGTTACCGTTTAGTTGTTATGGATGTAGATTCCACCCTCATCCAAGATGAAGTCATTGAATTGCTCGCAGATTTCGCGGGAACACGCGCAATGGTCTCCGAGATTACGGAACGTGCAATGCGTGGCGAACTCGATTTTGCCGAGTCGCTCCGAGAGCGCGTGGCAACTCTGGCAGGGCTTGATGTTTCGGTTCTTGAGAAGGTTTACAACCAAGTAAGACTAAGTCTTGGTGCTACCGAACTTATTGCAGCTGTTCACGCCGCTGGTGGCCGTGTGGGCGCGGTCTCTGGCGGATTTACTCAGATCTTGGAGCCACTTGCAAAGAGCCTTTCCCTCGACTACTACCGTGCCAATGATCTTGAGGTTGTTGAGGGAAAACTCACCGGCCGCGTAATCGGCCGCATCATCGATAGGCGTGCCAAAGCTGAAGCGCTCACCGAGTGGGCGGCCGACTTTGGCGTATCGCCTGATCTAGTTGCAGCAATAGGTGATGGAGCAAATGACTTGGACATGTTCGAGGTTGCGGGAATCTCTTTTGCCTACCACGCCAAACCGAAGGTTCGCGATGCTGCCGACGTTTGTATCGACGAACCAGATCTGCGCCTGGTTATCCCCCACCTAAGCCTTAAATAGGAAAAACCCCGAACAGGCTGTTCGGGGTTTTTCCTTTGTGAAGTTTTAGGCTCCGGTGGAGTGCAATCCGCCGTCCACGTGGATCATCTCACCGGTGGTTGCTGGGAACCAGTCGGATAGCAAGGCGATGATTCCTCGAGCTGCTGCCTCGGTGTCGGTTAGGTCCCAGCCAAGAGGTGCACGTTCGGTCCAAAGTTCTTCCATGGTTGCGAAACCAGGGATGCCCTTGGCAGCGGTGGTACGTAGTGGGCCAGCCG